>CAMLPZ010000095.1 GCA_946482045.1 uncultured Asticcacaulis sp. | reverse complement strand
TCCGCCAGCAGCTTTGCCGCCTGGCTGATATTGTCCTGGAGCGTACGCAGGCCCGAGGCATGATCACGGATTTCCGTGGCGGCATTGCGCACGCCCGGTTCATGCGAACTGCACAGCGTGCCGGCGCGTTCAAAGATGGCATTGGCCGGCCGCGTCAGGTTGGTACTGCACAGCTTGAGCAACTCTGCCGAGGCGGCGTTCATGCCCTGAAGTTCCTGAAGCTGGCGGCGCAAGGCGGCTTCGTCGCGGGCATTACGCAGCACATAGGCCAACTGATGCGACAGGACGCGCCAGTTCAGCGGCTTGACGACGAAGGAGGTCGCGCCCAGCGCATAGGCCCGATCGACGGCCGCCATGTCCTCACGCCCCGTCGCGACCACGATCGGCAGGTGGCGCAGTCCATCGGTCGCGCGCACGCGTTCGATCAGTTCGAAGCCATCCATCTTCGGCATTTCGAGATCTATCAGGGCGATGTCGATCCCGCCCTCATGCAGGCGGCCGAGCGCGACAACGCCGTCTTCGGCGACCTCGACCTCGACATCGGGCGTGGCGAGGTGGACAGTCGCGAATTCGCGCAGGATGGGGTCGTCGTCGGCCACCAGCAGGCGGGTCGCTTCAAAGTTTACGAAACTCATTGTTTTAACACTGTACCGTTGGACGGGCCGACGCCGGCAGGCACAGGTACACCCGATCCGACATAGTTGTTGTTGATGACCAGGGTCGGACCGTTTTTCAGACGCACGGCCTTGGCAACGATGATACTCCAGTCGGAGTCCTCGGCAACACTGCCCTGAGAGGTGACTTCCAGCGTGGCATTGGGAATGTAGATGGTGCCCAGGAGCTGGCCGGCATTGTCGGAGCCGATCGCGAACGTCTTCTGGTTCTCGCGCGTCGTGGCAATCAGAAAGCCAGCGAATGGGCCTGCCTTACGCGCCGTCAGGCGGATATCAGCCTTGTCGGCGAAGTTGAACACGTTCAGCGGGCCAAAGATCAGCGCCACGTCGTTGCCGGTCAGCATCGAATTCTGCGACATGGTCAGGCCACCCATGAAATAATGATCGCCGGGCTGAAGATGCAGGCGCGCCTTGCCGACGACAAGCACCGGCAGGCAATGGACGCCGGCGGGCAGGGTGGTGTCGTTGAGCAGGGGAACGACGCCGATGGCCACGCCGACATTGAGCTTGCATAAGGTTGTTGGATTGAGGGCCATGCCGGCGAAGGGGTCTGGAATGACCATCGCGCCAGAATTGCCCTTAGGGTAGGTCGTGCCCGTCACTGTCCCGGCGGCCTGGATGCGTTCGGCGGTGATCGATCCCTGATCGAGGACGCTTATATCTGTGTTGGCGTGGATCAGGCAGCCGGGGGCGCGGAGCTGAGAATTGTTCGCCAGTTCAATGCCGCTACCGGAGGTTTGCAGCACGCACAAAGGCGTCTTTTGCAGCGCTTCGGCTGTTGCCGTCGCCTTGACGGCGGTGTCGCCGATGCCCGTGATCGCCGCCAGTGACTTATGATCGGCCGTGCCATTGACCGTCACCGTGCCGGCAGCCTCGTCAACCAGGACCTGAAAGTGAAAGGCGCCGGGGTTGGGCGCGCCGGCAACGTTCTTTTGCGCCGTAGCCGTAGCCGTGGCCGTGACTTCACCGACGGTGTCGTAAGAGGCGATTGCCAGCTTGCCCGCGCCAGCCAGGGCACCGGTATCTACGGCCTCCTGCAGCAAGGAGCGGGTATTGGAAATCGTATAGAATTCAAGGGCGCCAGTGACCGCCATGACAACGGGCACAGCGGACAGGGCAAAGGTCATCGCAACATTGCCGCGCCGGTCTGCACCTTGCGCGGAAACTTTATTCAGCAGACGTTTTGCCCATGTAAACACCCGGTGAGCTTACAGGAAAAGGCTTAAAATCCGGCTTAGCGATATCGTAAACGCGGGTAAGGACATTATGGTTAACGCGATGGTAACGGCCTTTCGCTACCCGTAAGACGGGGGCCGGATGCATGTATGCAGAAGATTGCGAAAAGAAAACAGGCCAAGGTAAAAGCCGCGGGCACAGGGCGCAGGCATTCGATCCGCAGGCGGTTGATGTGGCTGAGTCTCGGCTCGGTGCTGCTGTCGACCCTGCCGGTCGCCGGCCTGTTCGTCGCGCATGAAGCGTCGCGCCAGGCGGAGGCCCGGTGGACCGTCATGACCTCCGCCGCCGAAGTGCTGGCGTCGAGCGCGGTCGAGGCCGTTCAGACCCATGACCAATCCCACGCCTTCGCGGCTATTCGCGCTGTATCGCGCACGCCGGGCATTATCTATGGCCGTGTTGAAGGCGCCAATCACGCCGTACTGGCCGAAACCGGGACGGGCGCGCGCCTGAAAAATGACGTCCGGCTCAGCACCGATTTCCCAAGCCCCGGCATCCTGCCGCTTTTGATGACGCGCAGCATCGAGGTCGAGGCGCCTGTGCGCTCCGGCAATCGCAGTATCGGCCGGGTGATCGTCGTGCATACGGCGGAGGGGCTTGCGGGCTCACTGATCCAGGCGCTGGCCGGCATGCTGGGCATCGCCGCGGTGACCCTGCTTATAGCGCTGATGGTTACGCGCCGGCTGCAGGCCACCATGACCCGGCCGCTCAGGGAGTTGTCGGAGTCGATGGCGGCGATCTCGCAGGGGGATTTCAGCCGTCGGGTCGAGGTGGCTGGACGCGACGAACTGGGCAGCCTGGTCGACGGCTATAATGCCATGCTTGACGCCATTCGTGAGCGCGATGAAAAGATCGCGGAACAGATGCGCGGGCTGGAAGCCGAAGTCGCCGAGCGTACCCGGGACTATGTCATGGCCCGCGATGAGGCTGTCGCCGCCAACGCCGCCAAGTCCGACTTCCTGGCTACCATGAGCCACGAAATCCGCACGCCGATGAACGGCGTCATGGTCATGGCCGAGATGCTGGCTGGCGAGAGCCTGCCGGCCAAGGCGCGGCGCTATGCGGCGACCATCGTCAAGTCGGGCAAGGGCCTTTTGGCGGTCATCAACGACATTCTCGACTTCTCGAAGATCGAGGCAGGCAAGCTCGAGATCGAAACTGCCGAAGTCGATATTGTCGATACGGTCGATGACACCCTGGCCCTGTTCAGCGCCGCGGCGCGCGACAAGGGGCTGGAACTGGTGGCGGCGGTCAGTCCGGATGCGCCGCGCATCGTCCGGGGCGACCCTGTGCGCCTGGGGCAGGTGGTGTCGAACCTGGTCTCCAATGCGCTCAAGTTTACCGAAGCCGGGCATGTGCGCGTCCGCATCGAAGCCGACGCGAAACCGGGCTTCCTGCGACTGGTTGTCGAGGACACCGGCATCGGGATCGCCAAGGATAAGATCGGCAAGCTGTTCTCCGCCTTCACCCAGGAGGACCAGACGACGACACGCCGGTTCGGCGGCACAGGGCTGGGCCTGTCGATCGCCAAACGTCTGGCCGAAGCCATGGGGGGGCGCATCGCCGTGTCGAGCGAGCAGGGTGTCGGCACGGAATTTCACGTTCGTCTGCCGGTAGCGGGCGCGGACACCGCTGCCCCGCCAAAGGTCGAGAACGCCGTGCCTGTCCAGGTTCTGGTCGCGGCGCCGGTCGAACGTAACGCGCTGGTGCAGCGGCTGTCGGCCGCCGGCGCCGATGTCGCCGGGGCCGCGCCGCGCCTGACCATTGCTGACCGCGCCTGCCGCGATCAGGTCGCCTGTGCGCCCGATACACTCGTGCTGCTGGCCGACGCCGGCGATAACGAAGCCGAGGAGTGGGTATTGGACGGACGCGCCGCCTGTATCTTGGCCCGGCCGCTGCGCCACCGCGATTTCGACCGACTGATCGAGGCTGCGCGCGATGGCCGTCCACTGGCGGCCCACGAGCCCGAGCTGGACGCCCAGGTGATCGACATCGTCTATCCGCGCGCCCGCGTGCTGGTGGTCGATGACGGCGAGGTCAACCGCGAAGTCGCTTGCGAGGCCCTGTCGCGTTTCGGCATTTCGGCGCATACGGCGGCAAATGGCCAGGAGGCGCTCGATATCCTGGATAGCGACGTCTACGATCTGGTCCTGATGGACGGCTCTATGCCGGTTCTGGACGGCTTCGAAGCCACCCGACAGTTGCGGGCGCGCGGCCAGGATGTGCCGGTCGTGGCGCTGACTGCCCATGTCGTCGGCACAGCTGCTGAGGCCTGGCGCGAGGCAGGCATGGACGGTGTGCTGCACAAGCCGTTTACACTCGAGGCGCTCAGCGGAGTCCTGCACGACTGGCTGGCCGCCCACGCTCGCCAGGTTGACGAGGTCATGCCGGTTGAGGTCCCGGTCCCGGCTGAGCCCGGGCCCGCTCAAGCCAGCATCGACATGTCGCTGTTCGACGCCGATACGCTCAAGCCGATCCTGGCAGGTTTGAAAAACGGTCGAAGCGACTTTGTCACGCGCATCGTGGGCCTCTACCGCAGTCACGCGCCCGAAGCTGTCGGACGCATGGCTGCGGCGTGCCGCAGCGATGATGCCGCAGAAATGAGCTCGGCGGCCCATGCGCTGAAATCGATGAGCCTGAACCTGGGCGCCAAGGCCGTTGCCACCGTGGCTGGGGAAGTCGAAAAGGCTGCGCGCGAGGACGGACGCGTTGTTCCGGCCGAAGTGATCGAGGGCATCGCCGCCCTTGCCGACCGCACCATCGTCGAATTGGGACGCATGGTCGACGCGCCAGCGGCCGTCCAGGCCGAAGCTGGGAAGATCGATCCGGACGTGGCGCTGATGGCCGAACTGGAGGCCGACATCGACGCCGGCCGGCTGGAAATGCTCTATCAGCCGATCTACGACCGACATGGCCAAAAGGTAATTTCCGCCGAGGCACTGGTGCGCTGGGCGCGCGACGGCAACCCGGTCGGTCCGGCTGTCTTTATTCCGTTGGCCGAGCGAACGGGGCTGATCACCAAGATTGGCGCCTTCGCCCGCCGGCGTGTGCTGCAACAGGCCGCTGCTTGGGGAATTCCTGTCGCCATCAACGTCTCGCCGATTGAACTCGACCGGCCGGGCTTCCTGGACGGTGTCCGTGCGCTGCTGAAGGAAACGGGCTACGACGCCAAGTGCCTGATCCTCGAAGTGACAGAAACGGCCTTCCTTGGGGAACCGTCGCGGACGCGCCTGCTATTCGAAGAACTGCGTAGCTTGGGGATACGGCTGTCGCTCGACGATTTCGGCGTTGGTTATTCGTCGCTGACGGCGCTGCACCGCTTCCCGTTCGACAAGATCAAAATCGACCGCGAATTCGTCACGGCGCTGGACGGCGAGTCGCGCAGCGCGCTCGAAGCCCTGGCCATCGTCCAGGCGGTCACCGGCATCGGCCGCGCCTTCGGCATGCAGGTGATCGCCGAAGGGATTGAAACGGTCACCCAACACCAGCACCTGAAGGCCGCCGGTATCCACGGCATGCAAGGTTATCTGTTCGGCCATCCGGTCACAGCGTCAGAGTTTTCCGGTCTGGTCGATCGTGAGCAGATTGCCCGGGAACGCGGTGCAGCCTGAACATAATGCCGTGATATCCGACACATAAAGCGTTAGCCCGGCTAAGAGGGCCGGGCTAACGCTTTATGTCTTTGTTTTTCGCATTTCCTACCGCCAAACCGGCGTCCACTTTGGCGGGAAATGCTCTGGATGCTAAACCACATTGCGTCCTTATCGCCTAACGCGCGAAATTGCCTCAAAAATTACAGAGGAGGCGATCATGGAGGACGTGATTATCGTCGGCGCCGGCATGGCCGGTCTGGCGGCGGCGGTCGAGCTGAAGCGCAACAATGTCTCCTTCCGTATCCTGGAGGCCGGTGATGGCGTTGGTGGCCGCGCGCGCACGCGCATCCTGCGCTCTGGCGTGGTGGCGGATCTCGGCGCGCATTGGCTACACGGCGACAGCAATCCGCTCACCCAGGAACTGCCGCGCTATGGCGTGACGGCCCTGCGCGACCAGGGCGACGCGGTCTGGCTTTATCGCAACGGTGAGGTGCGCCAGGAAGACATCGAAACCCTGATGGAAGACGCGATTCGCGGTGACCTGGCCGACGCGGTCAGGTCGGGTGAACACGCTGACGTCGCCCTGCCGGAACTGGGTGTCGACGACGAGGCCCGCGACATGCTGGCGACCTTCGGCCTGCTGTGGAACGGCGTGCAGCCGCCGCTTTATCCGTCGGCGCGCGAATTCCTGACTGATGAGAATACGCCGGGCGGCGTTCATGTCGAAGGCGGGATGTGCACTCTGACGTCGGCCATGGTGGCCGAAGCGGGCGCGGATCGCGTCCATCTGCGCACCTCGGTGTGCCGCATTTCGGAGACGCCCGACGGCGTCCGCATCCAGTCGATGGACGGATCGGTGTGGACGGCGCGGCGGGTAATCTTCACAGCGTCGCTGGGTGTCCTGCAAGGGCGGCTGGTAACCTTCATGCCGGAGCTGTCCGCGATGTTTCGTGAGCAGATCGCCGGACTGGTCATGGGCCAGATCAACAAGATCATCATCGAAGTCGACCCGGCCTTCCTCGCAGGCAACGGCGTGCCGGTCGACATGGCGCTCGAACTGCTCGACGGGGAGGCGCCGCACTTTTGCCATGTCCACAGCGCCGGCCAGCCGGTGATCCAGATCTATGCCGGCGGGCGGCAGGCGGAGGCGATTGAGTCGCTGGCCCCCGACCAGGCCCTGGCCTACGTCCGCGACGTCCTGGCGCGCGTGGAGACGCTGAAGGGCTTCGAGGCGCACGTCGTGTCGCCGCCGATCGTTACGCGCTGGGTCGCCAATCCTTATACACGCGGCGCCTACTCGTGCTGCCTGCCGGGCGCGCGGCGTTCCGGGCCGGTGACCGAGAGACTGGTGACCTTCTGCGGCGAGGCGTTCGACGAGCGCTTCCCGGCATCGCTGCCCGGTGCGTGGCGCTCCGGCAGGGCGGCAGCGGAAATTGTCATCGGTGAACTGGCGAAGATGCCAGTCGTGGAAGCGGTTTAGGCTTTCAGGCTTTCCAATATCGCCGCGATGGCGATCTCGGCGATTTCTAGATCCTCCTCGCCCTTTAAACCGCTGATGGCAACGCTGCCGGCGCACTGGCCGTCAATAATGACGGGCGCGCCGCCGTCCCAGCCGACATAGCGCGGAGAGCCGTGATAGCTCATCAAGGCGTTGTCCGCGAAGGTGTCGCGGCCTGTATCGCCTGACTTCCGGCGCACCCGCGATGACGTGAAGACCTTGTCGGCGGCAATGACCGCCGAGGGCAGGGAGGCACCATTCATGCGCCACAGGGCGATGACCTCGCCATGCCGGTCGCCGACGGCGATCGAGCCCGCCTTGCCACGGCGGCGAAGTTCAGCAACGGCCGTGTCGATGGCGATTCTGGCTTCTTCCTCGCCGAGTTCAATATAGGTCTGCATGGCGTTTCTCCCTACGCGGGCCGTAAGCCAGCTAGCCAGCGCCGTCAAGGTGAAGTGGGACGAAGCGTGGTTTACGCCTCAAGCCGGACTTCGTGCTGACGGATCATGCGGATGGCCTCTTCGGGGCCGGCACGGCCGAGATTTTTGAACTCGCGACCTTCCATCAGGTTGTAGGAAAGAAAGAAGTGCTCGATTTCGGCCAGTTTCTGCGAAGAGAGGTCTTTATAGTGCCGCAGCTCAGGCGGATTATGCGGCGTTTCCAGTACGCCCAGTAGCCGGTCATTGCGGAACGTCTTGCCGTCCTCGGTTTGTTCGGCTTGCAGCACGCCGATGACGCGCACGGGCACGACGGCGCCGATGTGCAGCGGCTCGTCCATGATAACGAGGATGTCGAGTTCGTCGCCGTCCTCGCCACGCGTCTGCGGGACAAAGCCGAAATTGTAGGGAAAGTAGGCGCCGAGCGGCAGGAGTTTGCTCAGGCGGAAAAGTCCGCTGTCCGGCTCGTGCTTGTACTTGCCGTTGCTGCCCTTTGGCGTGTCGATGACGGCATTGACCAAGCCGGTCTTCGGATCGATGGCGTCAAGGGCTTGATAAAAGTCCATCAGTGCTTGGTTCGGTAAACGATGCGCGCCGGTCTGTGATACGTTGCGCGCGTCATCGCACTGCCGACGGCGTAGCCAATCAGGAGAGCCAGGGCGAAGCTGGCCAACGGCATGGTCTGGACGTTTTCTTGAATCCGGTGCGCCGTATCGACCACCTGATCCTTGACGGACCCGTAAGCGGGAATGGGCTTGGCGGTCGTGCGCGGTTCCAGATCGATGCGGTGTGGCGTCAGTACGTCCATAGCAGCTCCCTCCTACGAGATATTCCGAGAGGTCAGCCTATCCTACGCCACGTAAGGATGAAGCGGAGCGCGCATGAGTCCACTGCAAAAAACCCATAAATGCGGTGCGGCAACCCGCCGCTTGACCCACAACGTGGAAACGCCTACATGATAATCATTCGCAAGATTTGACTGGCGCCAGAGCGTCGCCCGTATTGCGCCAGTCCGGACAAACGTTTCAAATGACTCTGAGTGAACTGCCCGCCTTTACCGCCGCCACCGTCGTGGAGGTGCGTGATGTCGCCGAAGGTGACGCCATTGGCCGGCGCCTGCGCGAACTGGGCTTCGTGCGTGGCGAGCCGGTGAAGATCGTCGGCAAGGGCTTCCTGGGCAGCGATCCTCTACTGATTCAGATCGGATTTACGCGCTTCGCCCTGCGCCGCGCCGAGGCCGCCCGCGTCGTGGTGGAGCGCAACTGATGGACAGCTTGACGATTGCCCTGGTCGGCAACCCCAATTGCGGAAAGACCGCCCTGTTCAACCAGCTGACCGGTGCGCGCCAGAAGGTCGCCAACTATGCCGGCGTGACGGTCGAGCGCAAGGAAGGCAGCTTCACCGCGCCGTCGGGCCGCAAGGTCAAGGTGCTGGACCTGCCGGGCACCTACAGCCTCGATGCCATGGGCGCCGACGAAATCATCACGCGCGATGTTTGTCTCGGCAACCGCGAAGAGGAGATGCCGGACCTGATCGTCTGCGTCGCCGACGCCACCAATCTGCGCCTGCACCTGCGTTTCGTGCTTGAGGTCAAGGCGCTGGGCCGGCCAATGGTGGTGGCGCTCAACATGATGGACGCCGCGGCGCAACGTGGCATTAAAATCGATGTTGACGCTCTGTCGCGCGAGCTGGGCCTGACCATCATCGGCACCGTGGCCACCAGGATCAACGGCGCAGCGGACCTCGTCGCCTATCTCGACCGCAATGCCGCCGATCACTTGGCGCCCGAGACCGTGCCGGACGACTTGCACGCCGAGGTCCGCCGCCTGCTCGATGCCGCGGTCGTCATGCCGACGCGTACCTCAAAGGTAGACGACGCGCTTGACCGTTTCTTTTTAAACCCGGTCTTCGGTCTGCCGCTGCTGATCGTGCTGATGTTCGTCATCTTCCAGGCAGTGTTCGCCTGGGCTGCGCCGCTGCAGGACGGCATCGAAGGCGCCTTCGGCTATATTGCCGGACTGGCCGGCGAGCATATGCCGGAGGGGCTGCTCAAGAGCTTCGTCGTCGATGCCGTCATCAACGGCATGGGCGCGGTGCTCGTCTTCCTGCCGCAGATACTGATCCTGTTCTTCTTCATCCTGATCCTGGAAGAGTCGGGCTACCTGCCGCGCGCCGCCTTCATGCTCGACAAACTGATGTCGGGAGCCGGCCTCACTGGCCGCTCGTTTATTCCACTATTGTCCAGCCACGCGTGTGCCATTCCCGGGATCATGGCGACGCGCAGCATTCCGGACGTGCGCGAACGGCTGACGACGATTATGATCGCGCCGCTGATGACCTGCTCGGCGCGTCTGCCGGTCTATGCCCTCCTGATCCCGGCCTTTATTCCGGAACAGACGGTCGGCGGTTTCCTAAGCCTGCACGGCCTGATCCTGTTCGCGCTCTACATCGTCGGGATCCTGAGCGGTCTGGCCGTGTCGTGGGTGATGAGCCTGACGCGGCGCAAGCTCGAATACCCATTGATGATGGAGTTGCCGTCCTATCGACTGCCGGGCCTGCGCAACCTGGCGTTGGGCCTGCTGGAACGTGCCCGGATATTCATCCGCCGGATCACCGGCACCATCTTTGCCGCCAATACCATCCTGTGGGTGCTGACCACCTTCCCCGGCAAACCCGAAGGCGCGGAAGGGCCGGCGGTCGATTACTCGTTCGCGGGCATCGTCGGTCACGCCATGCAGCCGCTTTTCGCGCCGGTCGGCTTCAACTGGCAGATCTGCGTTGCGCTGATCCCGGGCCTGACGGCGCGCGAAGTGGCCGTGTCGTCCCTGGCCACAGTCTATTCGGTTGGTGCGGCTGATGAGGGCGAGGCGGCCAACCAACTGGGTGCGCTTATCTCGAGCCAATGGCCGGTCGCGACGGGTCTGGCGCTCATGGCGTGGTACGTCTTCGCGCCGCAGTGCCTGTCGACCCTGGCCGTCATCCGGCGGGAAACCAATTCGTGGAAGATGGTCGGCTTGACCGCAGGCTACCTGTTCGTCCTGGCCTATGTCGCTTCCTTCATCACCTATCAGGTCGCGAGGCAGATATGGCCTATCTGATCCTGCAATACGCCGTGCTGGCGGTCGCCGTCCTGTTCAGCCTGTGGCATGTGCTGAACAAGGTCAGCCCAAGGATGCTTCAGGTGTGGCGTACGCGCCTGACCGGACAGGCGCCGAAGGAGGCGCCGAAAGCCTGCGGCACTGGCTGTGACAGTTGCCGGATGTGCGCGACGGTCGCGGCGCTCAGTAAGGATGGCGGTTCGCGCTGACGAAGTCGCGCGCGTCAATCAGCTGCCCATTCATGCCCGCCGATTCAGCGCTGGCCAGGAAGACAAAGCTGGACGCCACGTCATCCGTGGGCATTGCGACTGGCGCAGGGGCGGGGCGTATGTCCTGATTGGCGGCGGTCAGCGGGGGCAGGGGCGCCGGTGCCACGGCATTGACGCGGACGCCGTGTTTGGCGGCAACCTGGGCCAGGGACCGTGTAAAGGCGGGCACCGTGTCGTCGAACGCCGTGTTGATAATGGCACCATCAACTTCCATCACCCTTAAAGCATTGCGCGTCAGATACAGGGTGGCGAAAGCCAGGGGTGGCACACCACTGACGGTCGTGCTGTCGCGTTCCGGCGGATTGTTGACAAGAATGTCCAGCCCGCCGAAGGCATTGAGCGCCTCATCCAACGCCTGGTCGCAAACATCGAGTTCCCGCATGTCGCCATTGATGCTGACGCAGATACGGCCCATCTGCTGGATCGACTGACGCAGGTTATCGGGAACGGAAGCACACGACAGCAATGCCACGTGTGCGCCTTCGGTCGCGAAACGCCGCGCGATGGCCTGGCCCAGGGCACTCTCTACACCGGTAATAAGTACCCGTTTGCCAGCGAGCTTTCGCGACATGGAGGGACGATCCAGATCCGCGCCTGCGGACCTGACTTGCTTGGCCAGATTGTACATTAGGCATTCTCCACCAACGCCGTCTTTCTGCGGCTTTTTTTCGGCCTCAGTTAATGTCAAAAGGTGATAAAAATGCGATGTGGATTCGGCCGAATCCGAGCCACGACTTTGTGAAAAGGTATTGATACTGCCGGTGTTAGACTTTGTAATCACACGCGTTTTCATCTCTTTGGCTAACGAGTAGGCCGGCGGTTCGTGTGTTGGGTGTGCAGGGCGCACCTTTGTTTGCGTTGCTTACGACATTCTTATGGAAAAATCGGCGCTCCTTATTGGATGCTTGCGAACAGGGTCTTAGCTTGGACCTTTGGGGCTGCGCCGGGCATTGGGGACCGGCGTCCCTTGGGAACAGACATGCAGTCACCTTCATTTCTGGCAGGTTTCGGGCGCCAGGCAAAAGCCGATGTCGTAACCTCCCTGAGCCTCGCCGTAGTGGCAGCGTTCTTCGTGGCAAGCGGCATTGTCTCTTACCTCAATATCGAAAGCGTGCGCCGCAACAGTACGGACGTGACGCGCACCCACGACGTCTTGATAACGGCTGAGGAACTGTTCTCACTTGTGCAGGACGCGGAAACGGGAAACAGGGGATACATCGTTACCGGCGTTGACTCCTATCTGCAGCCTTACAACGATGCGCTGCCACGGATAGACGAAAAGCTGACGGAACTGGAGGCTCTAACCCGGGACGACGCTTTACAAACGGGCAGGATTCAATCGATTAAGCTCCATGTAAAAAGCCGGCTGCAACGACTCGCTGAATCTCTGGCGGCGCGCCGCGCCGAAGGGTTCGAGGCGGCCCGTTTGCGTGTTCTGGCGGGACACGGAAAAGCCGACATGGACGCCTTGAGAGCATCCGTGACATCAATGCAGGCGGACGAACGGCAGAAGCGCAGACAGCGGATTGCCGAGATGGAGAATGCGTACCGCACGGCTATTGTTGCGGCCGTGATCGCCAGCGCCCTGGGTGTCGTTCTCTCAATAATCATTGCGCTGCTCATGGGGCGGACCAATGCCGCACGCCGCAGGGAAGAATGGCTGCAATCCGGCCAGGTCGGGCTGTCTAACGCCATGCTCGGCGAACAGAATATGGAGCAACTGGGTCATAACATTCTGACCTATCTCACGCACTACACGCGCGGTGACGTCGCCGCCTTCTACGTCAAGGAGGGCGGAATTTTCCGCCGCGCCGCCACCTATGGCGTACCGTCCGACAGCGACACGCCCGACGCCTTCCGCAGCGGTGAAGGCCTGCTGGGCGAGGCCGCCGCATCGTCCCGGCCGATCGTCCTGAAGGATCTGCCGGACGCCCATATCACGGCTGGCTCGGCGCTGGGCCAGTGGCGGCCGCGTCAGGTCATCATCATGCCAGCCGTGTCCGAAGGCAGCGTAGACGCTGTCGTAGAGCTGGGTTTCCTGAAGACGCTCCCTGATACCGCCCAGGCACTCTTGCAGCGCACCTCCGAATTCATCAGCATCGCCGTGCGCTCGGCGCGCTATCGCCAGCACCTGCAGAGCCTGCTCGAGGAAACCCAGCGCCAGTCCGAGGAGCTGCAAAGCCAGTCCGAGGAACTGCGCGTCAACAACGAGGAACTGGAAGAGCAGAGCCGCGCGCTTAAAGAGTCGCACATTCGCCTGGAGCAACAGCAGGCTGAGCTTGAGCAGACCAACAACCAGCTCGAAGAACAGGCGCAGGCCCTGGAGGTGCAGAAGGACGAGATTTCGCGCGCCCGCGACACCGTCGAAGCCAAGGCTCGCGAACTGGAACAGGCCAGCCGCTACAAGTCCGACTTCCTCGCCAACATGTCGCATGAACTGCGCACGCCGCTCAATTCCTCGCTGATCCTGGCCAAGCTGCTGTCCGACAACACCGAAGGCAATCTGACCGAAGAGCAGGTCAAGTTCGCCAAGACCATTCAGTCATCGGGCAACGACCTGCTGGCCCTGATCAACGACATACTCGACCTGTCCAAGATCGAGGCCGGCCAGATGGACATCCGGCCCGAGCCGGTGTCGCTGGTGCGGTTGGCGAACGACCTGCGCCGGACCTTTGACCCTATTGGTTATCAGAAGGGGCTGGAGTTCCGTACGGTCATCGCCGACGGACTGCCAGACATCATCGACACTGACCGGCTGAGGTTGGAACAGGTATTGAAGAACCTGCTGTCGAACGCCTTCAAATTCACGGAAGACGGTTCGGTCGAACTGAACATCAGCCAGACGCAGGGCGGGCGCGTGCGCTTCGCGGTTATCGACACAGGCATCGGCATTTCGCCGGAGCAGCAGCAGGCCGTGTTCGATGCCTTCCGCCAGGCGGACTCGACTATCAGCCGCAAATATGGCGGTACCGGCCTGGGCCTGTCGATTTCGCGCGAACTGTC
>CAMLPZ010000094.1 GCA_946482045.1 uncultured Asticcacaulis sp. | reverse complement strand
AGGTTGTTGCTCTCGGCCTGGCCATTATCGATATCGACCGTGCCGTCGAGGCGCAGATTGGTCAGCAACGGATCGACTTGCGGGCTAATGCCGGTCAGGCTGCCCAAGGAGACTTCGAGTGGAACGGTCACCTTGCCGTGACGGTCGACGCGGCTCTTACCCTCGGCGTGGAGATTGGTGAGATAGATCTTACCAAGGCCGAAGCGCGTGACGTCGATATCATAATCGATGCGTGGCGTGCCGAATGCGCCTTCCAGGCTCAGATCGGCGCGCAGGTCCTGGCCGGTAAAGCTGCGGTCGAGCCGTTCGGGACGGAGCAGGCGGACCTGCACCTCCAGCCGGCCGAAGCGGCTGGCCTCCAGGTTCAGCAAGCCTGCCGCCTTGACGGTCGCGACTTCGGACGTCAGAGCCAGGTCCATATCCAGGTTGCGTTTGCGCAAGGTCGCGTCGAGATCGATACGGACATTAGGTTGCAGGATGGCGGCGGATTCCCCGCTCAGGAAAAGGTCTGGCCGCGTCACGCCGGCAATACCGAACCGCCCGCTGCGGGCTGCAAGGTCGAGATTGGCCAACTCGCCTTCGCCATAGTTGGCAAGAAGCTTGCCCTTCCAGTCCTTCCACGCGCCTTGGCCGACGATATTGGCGCGCAGGGGCTGGTTCAGCCCGGCCAGGCCGGCGATAACGCCATCCTCCGGCGCGTTCAGGTGCGCGGAGAGATCCAGCCGGTTGTCCTTCGGCACAGAGTCGAGAATGACCTGGAAGCGGTCGTTGCGATCACTCTGGCTGGTGGCGGTCAGCTGGGCGCGTCCGTCGGTCAGGTGCGCCGCGCCGGATAGAGAGGCGACGCGCGCATCCGGGCCGGCGACATCAGGATATAGCTTGATCCTGTCTACCTTCAGGCTGTCGATATCGATGTCGAGATCGGGGAGCAGAGGTTGGTTGGGTTTTGGCGGTTTGGTCGATGGGCGCAGTTCAGGACGGCGCAGGACTTCGACCAGAGGGCTTGAGATATCGTTGACGTCGATGTGGCGGTTAATGTAGGCCAGCGGGTGCCAGTCGATCGCGATGCGTGGCGAACGGGCGAAAGTGCCGCGGCCGTCGCGGACCTCGACGTCGCGTAAGATCATGTCGCCATAGAGCGAACCGTCGATGGCGCCGATGCGCACGCCAAGTCCGCTTTCCAGCGTGAACTTATTGACGAAGCCGAGCAGCAGACGCTTGCCCGGGCCGGTATTGATGCTGAGGCCGAGTGCGACGATCAGCAGCAGGGCGCCAGCGACGATCGACACGCAATAAAGACCGACCTTTTCCCATCGCAGGTCCTGCCAGCGCATGCGGCGATTGAACTCGGCCGCAGTTAAGCGCACCTTCGCTTTTGCACGCTCGGGCAAGCCGGGCTTGTCGGATTTCTCGGGCGGTGTCGGCTCGATGTTCATCAAAAAGCCTGCCCGATGCCGACATAAAGCGCGAATTGCGGTTCATCGGTGCGGCGATCGATTGGCGTGGCGACATCGATGCGGATGGGGCCGAAATTGGAATAAAGGCGGGCACCGACGCCGATGCCGACGCGCATGTCGGAAAATTCCGGAAATTGTGCGTCGTAGACCTGGCCGACATCGACGAAGGGGACGACGCCCCAGTCGCCCCAGCGGTAGCGTACTTCTGCCGAGGCTTCAAACAGGCTGCGACCGCCGGTTGGATCGCCCGTGGCATCCAGAGGCCCAAGCCCCTGATAGGCGAAGCCGCGCACCGAACCTCCGCCACCCGCATAGAGCCGGCGCGATGGTGCGATGTCGGCGGTCCCGCCGCCGGTCAGCGAGCCGATACGGGCGCGCGTCGCCAGGACGATCTTGGCGCCGAAGGCCTTGTAATAGCTGGCGTCGAGCACGGTCCGGAAGGTTGAGGCGGCAGTGCCCGACAGCGAGAACTGTGGGCCGCCCTGGATAGCCAGCCGGTAGCCCTTGGTCGGATTCAGCAGGTCGTCGCTCTGGTCGTAGCCCAGCCGCGCCGGGATATTGGCGAGATAATAGGTCTCGAAGGCCGATAGCGTCGTGTTAGCGATGGTTGCCTTTTCGCGCGATGCCAGAAGCTCGGCGCCGATCGACCAGGTCCATTCCTTCTGCCAAATCGGCGTCGAGACGCGCGCCAGCGAGCCGGTAAGGCCGGTCGTGTAGGCCTGATACGCGTCGTAGATCTGGTGATCGGCACTCACCGATAGGGACAGGGTCAGGTCGCGCTTTTTGAAGTTCGAGCGGCGGTAAGTCAGATCCAGGCCCTGTTCCTGTGTGCCGATGATGCCATGGGCGATCAGCGCGCCTTCGGGCGGGAAGAAGTTGCGGTGCGTCCAGGTGCCTTCGGCCGTCGCGCCCTGGCCGGTAGCGAAGCCGACCTCGGCAGACAGGGTGCGTGGCGGGCCAGCGTTCTGGTGGACGACCAGATCGACCGTTTCGACACCTTCGCCGTCGATGACGCCGGTGGGCGTGGCTTCGACCGAGACCGTGCGGAACAGGCTGGTGGAGACCAGGGCCTGACGCAGGTCATCGACCATGCGGCTGTCGTAAAGTTCGCCCTGGTCGAAGCGCGTCAGGACGGCGATGTGGTCGGCATCAAACGCCAGGTCGCCGTCGGTCGTGACCTTGCCGAAGCGCGAGCGGTTGCCGGTATCAACCTTGAGCGTGTAGTCGCCGACATGGGTTTGCGGATCGAGCACAATGTCGCGTGCGCCGACCTTGGCGAAGGGGTAGCCGTTGCGCGGCAGCACGACGCCGACATTGGCCTCGGCCGCCAGCACGGAATTGGCCGAGATGACATCGCCGGTCTTGAGTGGCAGTGCATCGCGCATCAAGGTTTCAGGCACGGTGGGTTTCGCGTCGATCGTGATTTCGCCCAGCTTGTAGGGCGTTCCGGGTTGGGCCGTCAGCGTCGCCACGATCGGACTGCCTTCCGTCGCAGGCGCCGTGATGGTCGTCGTCACCTTGCCGTCGTAATAGCCAGCCGACTTCATCAGCCGGACGGCCAGCGCCTGGTCTTCATTGGCGCGGGCGCGGACCATGGCGGCATTGGCGGCCTTGCCCTTGCCGTTTTCCAGCGCGCTCAGATCCTCGAAACGGTCGTCCTGGCCAATCGCCTTCAAGCCGCTGACCTGCGTCGAGTAGACGATGCTGGGCGGCGTTTCGGGGGCTGCGCCAATATCGACCGGCTGGACATCGTAACCTGAGATCGGCGCCAGGGCTTGCGCCAGTTCGGCATCCTCCGGCGTCTCGACAGGCGCCAGTTGCTGGCCCGCGTCGACCTGGACCGTGCCTTCGGGAACCTCACCGGCTTCGAGTGCCGGCAGGGCGGCGTCGAAGTCGGCATCGCTGACGATGGGCGTATCCAGTGAGGCTGGCGGCGGGATGGGCTGCTCGGTTTCGGGCGGTGACGGCAGGGTGATGGTCGGCGTGCCGGGCGGTGGCGGCGCGACGGGCGCATCCGGCGTGGCCGCGTCCTTGTCGTCCGTCTTGTCTTCGTCTTTTTTTTCGAGCGCCGGCGGCAAGGGCAGAGGCACCATGACGCTTGGCGGCTCAGCGGATGGGGTGGTCAGACCTGGCGCGGCCTGCGTACTGGGCGGTACGTCTTGTGCGGCGGCGGCCAGGCTGCACAGGGCCGCAGGTGCGATAAGGCACCAGGCCAGTTTTCCGGACCCGGCGTACAGGCGCGATCTGACCCTTGGCTTAGAAATGTGTATCGCCCTCTCACTGGCGTTCGTCATGAACGCATAGACTTAAGGAGGTTAAGAGACTGCAAAAAATCCATATGGATTAAGCGATTTCGTTCGCGACAGATTTCCGAATTTGATCGCAAGGAGTGGAGCGCTGGGACAATGCGCCCTCAGTAGGATGTGATCCATCGAGGGATGTCAGAGGAAGGAGAATATCCTATGTTAGAGATTATGACCGCGATCCCCATAGACACGCGCATGCAGACCATCCGCGACCGCGATGCGCACGCGGATGGACAGTTTGTCTATGCCGTCGTCACCACGGGGGTGTTCTGTCGCCCATCGTGCGGCGCGCGCACGCCGAAGCCGGAAAATATACGCTTCTATACCGGGCCGGAGGATGCGCGTGCCGCAGGCTTCCGTCCCTGCCTACGCTGCAAACCGGAACAGCCGCTTGGCAGCGCCCGGGCCGGGATGATCGCCGCGGCTTGCCGCCAAATCGAAACGGCGGAAAGCGAACCGACGCTGGAACAACTGGCGGGGCAGGCGGGGCTCAGCCCGTTTCACTTCCACCGTGTCTTCAAGGCTGCGACCGGCCTGACGCCCAAGGCCTATGCGAAGGCGAATCGTGCCCGTCGAGTGCGGGAGGCGCTTTCGGGCGAAGGGCGGGTGACCGATGCGCTTTACGACGCCGGTTTCAACTCGAATGGCCGGTTCTACGAAGCGTCCAATGCTATCCTTGGCATGACGCCGACCCGGTTCAAGAATGGCGGAGATGGCACCGAGGTGCGCTTCGCCGTCGCAGCGACCAGCCTTGGCGCCATGCTGGTTGCGGAAAGCGACAAGGGCATCTGTTCGGTGGCGCTGGGCGACGAGCCTGATACGCTGGTGCGCGAGCTACAGGATCGCTTTCCGAAGGCGCAGCTGATCGGCGGCGACGAAGCGTTCGAGCGCCGGGTGGCCGAGGTGGTCGGCCTTGTCGACCATCCGAAAAAGGGCCCAGAGAAGGGTCTTGACCTGCCGCTGGATATCCGCGGTACGGCCTTCCAGCAGAAGGTGTGGGCGGCGCTGCGGCGAATCCCGGCGGGTCAGACGCTGAGCTATGCCGAACTGGCCGAGCGTATCGGCGATCCTAAGGCGGCGCGCGCCGTCGCCGGCGCCTGCGCGGCCAACACGCTGGCATTGCTGGTGCCATGTCACCGCATCGTCCGGACCGATGGCGCGATAAGCGGCTATCGCTGGGGCGCCGAGCGCAAGCGCGTCCTTTTGCAGCGCGAGGCCGGTCGATGACGCCTGAGGACTGCGACTGGCTGGCGGTGGAAGCGGAGTTGAACGCGCATGGCTGCGCCGTCCTGCCCGGCCTGATCGATCCGGACCAGTGCCACGAGCTGAATACCCTCTATGTCACGGGCGCGTATCGCAGCCATATCCATATGGCGCGGCATGGCTTTGGCAGCGGCGATTACAAGTACTTCGCATACCCTTTGCCGCCCCTGGTGGCGAGCTTGCGCGCAGGCCTTTACCCGCCGCTAGCCGCGATCGCCGGACGGTGGAACGCGCGGATGGGGATTGATATCCGTTACCCGGCTGACCACGGCGCGTATCTTGAGCAATGCCATGCCGCCGGCCAACTGCGGCCGACGCCTCTGATGCTCAACTACGGGCCGGGTGACTACAACTGCCTTCATCAGGACCTTTATGGCGATCTCGTCTTCCCGCTGCAGGTGGCGGTCCTGTTGTCGCAGCCGGAGGAGGATTTCACCGGTGGCCAGTTCGTCCTGACTGAGCAGAGGCCTCGCATGCAGTCGCGCGTCGAAGTCGTACCGCTTCAGCAGGGGGATGCCGTCATCTTTGCCGTCCATTACCGTCCGGTCCGCGGATCGCATGGCGATTACCGCGTCAATATGCGCCACGGCGTCAGCCGCATCCGGTCGGGCAAGCGCCGGGCCTTGGGGATCATCTTCCACGATGCCGCCTGACCAACTGACCCTGTTCGCAGAGTCATCGCCCGAGGGCGTGACGATCCTACGCGGTTTTGCCCTGGCGGAGTCGGGCGCGATTTTGTCCGAGGTCGAACGACTCAGCAAGGCCGCGCCGTTTCGCGTCATGCAGGTGCCCGGCGGGGGCACCATGTCGGTCGCCATGACCAATTGCGGCGCCGCCGGCTGGGTGACCGATCTCAAGGGATATCGCTATTCGCCTGCCGATCCGTTGACGGGGCAGCCGTGGCCTGAGATGCCGGCGTTGCTTCACGCCCTGGCCGTGCGCGCCGCCACTGCCGCCGGGTTTGAAGGCTTCCAGCCCGACGCCTGCCTGATCAACCGTTATGAACCCGGCGCGCGCATGGGATTGCATCAGGACCGTGACGAGGTCGACCGCAACGCGCCGATCGTCTCGGTGTCGCTGGGGCTTTCAGCAACCTTTCTGTTCGGCGGCCTTAAACGCAGCGACCCGCAGGCGCGGATCGCGCTCAATCACGGCGATGTCGTGGTGTGGGGTGGTCCGGCGCGGATGGCCTATCACGGCATCGCGCCCCTGAAGGACGGTTTGCACCCTGAGCTTGGCCGCCGGCGCCTTAACCTGACAATCCGCAAGGCCCGCTGAGACCACATCTCAGTTTAGCGTGGCTGGCTTGCCGTCCGGCGGCAGTTGCATCAGCCCGAACCAGTACTGCTCGATCTTGTTGACGATCTCGTCATAGGTATCGTTGGTCACCGGCTTGGTAATGTAGCCGTTGGCGTGGCGGTCGTAGCAGTTCTCGACATCCGAATCGGCGCTGGAACTGGACAGGATGATGACCGGAATCTGGCGCAGGTCCGGATCCGACTTCACTTCCTTCAGGAAGTCCTGGCCGTGCATATGCGGCAGGTTCAGGTCGAGCAGGATGATATCTGGCCGTGGGGCACCTTCATGCTCGCCCTGGCGGCGCAGAATGTTCAGCCCGGCTTCACCGGTTTCTGCGATCGTGATTTCGTTAGCCAGGGTCGCGCGCTTGAAGGCCCGGCGGGTCAGGACGGCGTCGCCACGGTTGTCCTCGATCAAAAGTACCTGAGCCGCGCGCGATCTCTCGATGACCTTCGTCATTACTACTCCGTATTCCAGGAATGCCGCCGTAAGGACGGTTTCGTTCCGGCGCAGTATTGTTTCCCGATTTTATCTTGGCCCGCAAGTCCTTAATCACCAAAGAACACACGGGAAGATCACATGAAATTCATCTTCCACGCCGTGACGCAAAACCCGACGTCTGGTACCTGCGGTTGCCGGGCGGGCGGTGATAGTGGCAAGTCCCGTTTCATGGTACGCATGCCGACTCGTCTGACCCAGAGGTAGAGCAATGACGGCCGCTCACGACATGGCGCAACACACCAGCTTCATGCCGCATGGCTACTGTTTCCTGTGGCAGCCGGACATACTGTTGCTGCACGTCATTTCCGACTCGCTGATCGCCCTGGCCTATTTCGGCATTCCGATTGCTCTGCTCTATTTCGTGCGCAAGCGGCCGGACCTGCCCTTCCCGCTGGTTTTCCTGCTGTTCGGCGCCTTCATCCTGCTGTGCGGGACGACGCACGTCGTCAGCATCTGGACGCTATGGCATCCATCCTACTACACCGAAGGCGTGATCAAGGGGCTGACGGCGCTGGCATCTCTGGGGACCCTGGCCATGACGATCCGCCTGCTGCCCAAGATGCTGGCGATCCCAGGGCCGGATCAGTTGCGCGAAACCAATGCGCAGCTTCAGGCCGCCAATGCCAAGCTGGAAAAGCTTTATGCCGAAAGCCAGGAACGCGGCCGCGTGCGCCTGCAGGCGATCGTCGACAACGTGCTGGACGGCATCATCACCATCAACGAGCGGGGGCAGGTCGAAAGCTATAACCGGGCGTGCGAAACCATCTTTGGCTATACGGCATCCGAGGTCATGGGGCAGAACGTCAAGATGCTGATGCCTGAGCCATATCACAGCGGTCACGACGGCTATCTGGCGCACTACATGGGAACCGGCGAAGCCCGGATTATCGGCACGGCCGGCCGTGAGGTCCAGGGCAAGCGCAAGGACGGTTCCGTGTTTCCGCTCGACCTATCGGTCAGCGCCTTTACCATCGATGGCGTGCGTCACTTCTCCGGCATTGTGCGCGACATCACCAAGGCCAAGCAGGCCGAAGAGGCGCGCGAACGCCTGCTGGCGCGGCTGACGGAATCCAACACCGAACTGGAACGCTTCGCCTATGTCGCTTCGCACGACATGCAGGAGCCCCTGCGCATGGTGCTGAACTTCAGCCAGATCATCGCCAAGGATTATGAGGATGCGCTGGATGAGGATGGTAAGGAGTATCTCAAGATCGTCGGTGACAGTGCCCTGCGCATGCGCGAAATGGTCCACGACCTGCTTGAATATGCCCGCCTGGGCCGCGAAGGGGCGACCATCGTCGATGTCGACATGGCCGTGGAGCTGGACCACGTCAAAACCAATCTCGGCCAGCTCATCGCCGATACGGGGGCGATCGTCACCTCCGATCCACTGCCTTTCATCCAGGGCAATCCGGTCCAGATCATGCGTCTTTTGCAGAACCTGATCAGCAACGCCATCAAGTACCAGGCGCCGGGCAATACGCCGGTCATCCATATCGGCGTGGTGGCCGAGCCGGGACGGTGGCACTTCATCGTCCGTGATAATGGCTTAGGCATCGAGCCGGCCTTTATCGAGCAGGTCTTCGAGCCCTTCCGGCGTCTGCATACCTGGGAGGCCATCAAGGGAACCGGTTTGGGTCTGGCGGTTTGCAAGAAGATCGTCGAAAGCCACGGTGGCCGAATCTGGGCCACTTCCGTCAAATCCGGCGGCAGCGAGTTCCACATTACGCTTCCGCGGCCAGCCGGATCGGCACAGACAGTCAGTTAGAGAGGTAACATGTCCAGTCTGTTGATGCATAGAAACCGCCCGGCGGAAATCCTGCTTGTCGAGGACAATCGTGGCGATGTGCTGCTGACGCGCAAGGCGTTGCAGTCGGCGCAGATCGAGAACCGTCTGTCGGTCGCCGAAAGCGGCGAAGCGGCGCTGGAAAGGCTGCGCGATGACGCCCAGGCCTTGCCGGATCTGATCCTGCTAGACCTCAACCTGCCGCGTATGAGCGGCCGTGACGTGCTTGGCCAAGTCAAGGCGGATGCGCGCCTGCGGCATATTCCGGTCATCATCCTGTCGAGCTCGGCGGCCGAGCAGGACATCGCACGCAGCTACGCCCTGCACGCCAATGCCTATGTCGTCAAGCCCGTCGATCTCGACAGCTTTCGCGCCGCCATATCGACCATCGAACAGTTCTTCTTCTTTCTGGTCGAGCTGCCGGAGCCCTCGGCCGCGGAATAGACGATTTGCCTGTTGGGCTCTTGCTTGGGACATTTTGTTTGGCCATGCGGCGGTGCCGCGTGGCCTTTTTCGTGTTGCATTATTGTCTTGATGCCAGAGAAGGTGAGGCTTAGATTTACCGAATCTCAGGAGCTTTTTTCCGGATGCCCATTGTCGTCGAACACGGCATAGATCTACCTCAGCCGCCACATGAGGTCTTCGCCTTTCTGGACGATTTCAAGCGCGTACCGACGTGGTTGAAACGGTGCGAGGGCGTGGCCAAGCTGGGGCAGGGGCCGAACAAGGCCGGCGACAAGCTGCGTTACGCCTATTACGAAGGCGGCAAGCACCGCATCATGGATGGCGTTATCTCGACCTATGAGCCCGACCGGCAGTTGAGCTACCGCTATTACGACAAAATGATGCAGGCCTTCGTCGACTTCCACCTGGAACCGCAAGGGGAGGGGACACGCCTGACGCATCGGGTTGAGCTGGTGCCCAATTCCTTGTTGTGCAAACTGCTCCTGCCGCTGTTCAGGGCCAAGCTGCCGAAACAGACGGCCGAAGCGATGGCGGATTTAAAAGCCATTCTTTCCCAACAAGGCTCGGCTTAGCCTATCCTCGCCATGAAATGGGGATGAATAGGTAAATAGAGCGGGTGTTGATGCTACAATTTTCGCGATTTTATGACCCCCCTGCCTCGACAAGGCGGCGAAAGGCGGCTTTAACAGTCGCATTGGTAACTAATTCGCAGGCCGCCGCATGCTTTCCCGAAACCTGAAATCCATCCTTGCCGCCACACTTATCGGCTCGGCGTCCCTGCTGACCCTGTCAGCAAGCGCGCAAACCGCGAAGGCCCCCTTTACCTACAAGGACCTGGTGTCCCTTGACCGTATCAGCGGCTTGAGCGTCGATGGCGCCGGCCGCTATGCCGTCTTCCAGGTCCGCGCCACCGATCTCGACAAGAACAAGGGCGTCAGCGCGATCTGGCTGAAGGACCTGTCCAAGCCGGCGACACCGGAGATCAAACTCGCGGCCTCCGAAGGCGGGGCGGCCTCGCCGAAGTTCAGCGCTGACGGTAACACGATCTACTTCCTGTCGGCGCGGTCCGGGTCGATGCAGGTGTGGATGACCGACATGACCGGCGCCACAGCGACGCAAGTGACCAAGCTGCCGCTCGATGTCGGCTCTTACCTGGTGTCGCCGGACGGCAAGGGCGTCGTCGTCTCGCTCGCCGTCTTTCCGGAATGCAAGGGCAATGAGATCGACTGTACGGTCAGGACAAGTGCCGATCGCAAGGCGCAGAAGTCGAGCGGCATCGTCTACGACAAGCTGTTCGTCCGCCACTGGGACGAATGGGCCGATGGCACGCGCAACCACCTGTTCTATGTCGGTTTCGATGGTGCGGCGCCCGTTTCCCTGACCGACGGCTATGACGGTGATGTGCCGTCCAAGCCGTTCGGCGATGAGGCCGAATACACCATCTCGGCCGACGCTAAGACGATCTATTTCGCGGCGCGCGAAGCCGGCAGGACCGAGCCATGGTCGACCAATTTCGATGTCTATTCAGCTCCCATGAGCGGCGGCGCACTGACCAACCTGACCGATGGCAACGAAGCGTGGGACGCGATGCCGCGCCTGTCGCCTGACGGAAAGACCCTGGCTTACAAGGCGATGAAGCGTCCGGCGAACGAAGCGGACCGCTTCGACATCTTCCTGCGCGACCTCAAGACCGGTAAGGTGACGCCTTTGGCCACTGACTGGGACCATAGCGCGAATGAGATCGCCTGGTCGAAGGACGGCAAGAGCCTGCTGGTCAGTTCCGACGA
Organism: uncultured Asticcacaulis sp.; assembly: GCA_946482045.1. The sequence continues at coordinate 3,163 of CAMLPZ010000094.1, read as the reverse complement.
CATCGGTACGCACAAGCTGTTCCGCATCGACGTCAAGACCGGCAAGGTCACGGCTCTATCGAAGGACGGCCACATCGACGCCTACGCGGAAACGCCGCAAGGTATGGTGTACCTCAAGAGCGGGCTGTCCGGTCCGTCGCAGCTTTACCTCGCCAATTCGAAGGCGATGTTCATCGACATGGGGGCGCGCAGCCTGACCGGCATCAATCCGGTGCTGAAGGACCGCGCCTTCGGCCAGTACGAACAGTTCAGTTTCAAGGGCTGGAACGACGAGACCGTCCACGGCTATGTCATGAAGCCGGCCAATTACGAGGAGGGCAAGACCTATCCGGTTGCCTTCATCGTTCACGGCGGTCCGCAAGTGTCGTTCAGCGACGCATGGTCCTATCGCTGGAACCCGAACGTCTTCGCCGGCGAAGGCTATGCGGTGGTGTTCATCGATTTCCATGGCTCGCCGGGTTACGGTCAGGCCTTTACCGACTCGATCTCGCAGCACTGGGGCGACCGGCCGCTGGAAGACCTGCAGAAAGGCTGGGCGCATGTCCTGGCGAACTACAAGTTCCTCGATGGCGGCCGCGCCTGCGCGCTGGGGGCGTCTTATGGCGGCTACATGATTAACTGGATCGCCGGCAACTGGAAGGAACCGTGGAAGTGCCTGGTCAATCACGACGGCATTTTCGATACGCGCACGATGGCGGAGGAAACCGAGGAGCTTTGGTTCTCTGAAACCGAGAATGGCGGCATGCCCTACGGCAACATGGCCAAGATGGACGCTTTTAATCCGGCGCTTTATGCACACAAATGGTCGAAGCCGATGCTGGTCATCCATTCCGACAAGGACTATCGTGTTGTGCCGGGACAGGGGATCGCAACCTTTACCGCCTTGCAGCGCCAGGGTATCGAGTCGAAGTTCCTGCGTTTCCCGGATGAGAATCATTGGGTGCTTAAGCCACAGAACTCTCTGAAGTGGCATGCCACGGTGTTCGACTGGATGACAACGCATACGGAGAAATGAGCCATGCTGTCGCGCAGGGGGATGATGCTTGGAGTGGCTGGAGCGGGCCTGCTGGCTGGTTGCTCGAAGGAGTTCAGCCACGTCGTCGGCATCGGCCAGGAGGTTGCCGAGATCGTCCGGCGTCACGGCGGTCGTGTCGGGGTAAGCCTCGCTTCGGGCACAGGTGACGCCAACAGCAATTTCAACATCCAGTCCGACCAGCGCTTCGCCATGTGTTCGGTGTTCAAATGGGTACTGGCCGCCGCCGTTCTCCAGGCGGTGGACCAGGGCAAGCTGAAAGTCGCGCATGAGGTGTCCTACACCAAGGTTGACCTGCTCGAATACGCGCCCGTGACGACCCAGCACGTTGCAAAGGGGAAGATGACGATCGGCGACCTGTGTTCTGCCGCCGTGGCGGTCAGCGACAATACCGCCGCAAACCTGCTGCTGCCGCTGGTCGGCGGCCCGGCGGGCCTGACCGCCTTCGTGCGGGCGATTGGCGATACAACGACGCGCTTCGACCGCAACGAGCCGTCATTGAACGACGTGCCGGAAGGCGATGAGCGGGACACAACCACGCCCGCGGCCATGACGCAGTTGCTGAAGACGGTCTTCACCGGTACCGTTCTCAAACCCGCCAGCCTGTCGCTGCTCAAGGACTGGATGGTCGCGACGACGACCGGCAAGAACCGCATTCCCGCAGGCGTGCCTGCCGGCTATGTCGTCGGCCACAAGACCGGTACAGCCGCAACGCACGCCAACGACGTCGCGGTCATCTGGCCGGTGGGGGGCAAGCCACCGATGTTCCTGTCGATTTTCACGACGGGCGGAACGCTTGACGACGCTGGGCGCGACAAGGTCATTGCCGACCTGACGCGCGTCGTCTTCGAGACCCTGGCGTTCGCGGAGAGCCTGGGCGAGAAAGAGTCGTCAGCTACGTCATCCTGATGCCTTGACAGACTCAGGGTGAGCCGGTTTCTGAAGGCATGAAACAAGGCGTCTCAATCTCCGATGTGCTGGCCGAAGTCGCCATCATGGTTCAGCCGCATTTCGGCAAAGGCCGGCCGGCGCACTATATCCCGCAACTGGCCGAGATTGATCCGCGCCGTTTCGGCATGGCGGTGTGCACGGTAAAACGGGCGGGCAACGGCAACATAAGCGGCTTTGAAGAATATGCGGTCGGTGACGCCGATGAGCCGTTCTCAGCGCAGTCGATCACCAAGCTGTTTGCACTGGGCCTGGCGCTCAACCGTTTCGGCGACGAGGTCTGGACGCGCGTCGGCAAGGAGCCGTCGGGGACGCCGTTCAACTATCTGTCCCAGCTCGAACATGAGGAAGGCATTCCCCGCAATCCGTTCATCAATCCGGGCGCCCTGGCGGTCACCGACTGCCTGATGGACATCGTGTCACGTCCTCAGTTCCTGGTGCGGGACGTCATGGGCATGCTGTCGAAGACGAGGCTGACCATCGATGAAGCGGTGGCCGAAGGCGAAATCGCCACAGCCCACAAGAACCGCGCCATCGCCAATCTTATGCGCAATTTCGGCACCATTACGCACGACGTCGAGGCGCTTATATCCGCCTACTGCCACCAGTGCGCGATCGCCATCACCTGCCGCCAACTGGCGCGCGCCGCCTTGCCGCTGGCCGCCGGCGGGTTTTCGCCGGTGGTGGAGGAAACCATCTTTCCGCCGCGCCTCAGCCGGCGCCTGAACGCCTTGCTGCTTACGTGTGGCATCTACGATTCGGTAGGATCGTTCGCATATCGTGTCGGTCTTCCAGCCAAGAGCGGTGTGGGCGGCGGCATTGTCGCCATCGTACCGGAAACGGCGGCGATCGCCGTCTGGTCGCCGGAACTCGACCGCTTCGGCACCAGCGTGGTCGGCGGCTATGCACTGGAATATTTCAGCCAACTGACCAATTGTTCGGTGCTTTAGGGCGCATTACAAAATTTGCTGTTGCCGCCGTTGGATCGAAGCACATCGACATAGTATTCCGCCATCGCGATGGTACGCGGATCATTCGCCGGGTCCGGTGCGCGTAAAGCGCTCGTCGCCCTGGTCCATTCGCCTGCACATCGCGCCTTGTCCTGCGTCGACCGGGCGCAGTCGGCAAAGGCGTCGAAGGCCGTGCGATAGGTGGCGAATTGCCCGCGTGTCATCGGTGCGC
>CAMLPZ010000093.1 GCA_946482045.1 uncultured Asticcacaulis sp. | reverse complement strand
CGTGGCCTTTTGATCGAGCAGACTCTGAAGAGCGGCTACGAGGACTGGTCGAAATGGCTGCCATGCAATCGCGCCGCCGCCGTGCCCTGCGACAAGGTCGGGCCGGCGACGCCCTACACGACCTCGACCGCCCAGGAGGCGGGCTGGCAGTGGCGCATCCCGCTGCAGCATCGCACCGGCAATGGCTACGTCTTCTGTTCGGACTACATGTCCGAGGACGAAGCGTGTGCAAAACTGCTGGAACGGCTTGATGGCAAGGCTCAGGCCGATCCGCGCATCCTGAAATTCATTACCGGGCACCGCCGGCAGATGTGGAGCCACAATGTCGTCGCCATGGGGCTTGCTTCCGGTTTTCTGGAACCGTTGGAATCGACCTCGATCTGGCTCATCCAGGTCGCGGTCCTGACTCTGTTGAGCTATTTCCCACGCAACGAAATCACCCAGGTCCAGCGTGACTGTTTCAACCGCGACCTGCTGGGCGCCTACGACAACGTCAAGGACTTCCTGATCGCGCACTACAAGGTGACGGCGCGCGAGGACACGCCGTTCTGGGCCTATTGCAAGAACATGGACATTCCGGACAGCCTGGCCTTCCGGTTGGAATCGTTCAAGGCGCAGAACCAGCCCTTGGTGCGCAATGCCGAACTGTTCAAGGACGCCAGTTGGTTCGCCGTACTGGCCGGCCAGGGCATGGAACCGGTTTCCTACAATCCCGGCGCCGACCTGATGCCGGAAGACGAATTCAAATGGCGAATGAGCCGGATACGCGAAGGTACGGCGGCGCTGGCTGGGGTCATGCCGCCGCATGAGGCCTACATCGCCACGGCCTTCCCCTCCCCCAACCTGGTTTCAGTTTGACACTATACTAACGAAAAAAGCCCGTCGGGAGAAACCGGCGGGCTTTCTTGTGAAGAAACGGTTCCGGTGTCTCGACCGGAACCGTCATCATGATTAGTAGCGGAAACGTGCGCTGACCTGGATGGTCCGGGCCTGGACCCGGATGCCTTGCGGCAGCAGATTGTCCACGCCCCAGGTCATCTTGGTATTGTTCTGCAGCAGGTTCGTGCCTTCTACGGACAAGGTCATATACTTGACTGGGGTCCAGTTGACGGCCGCATCGAGGCGCGACGTCGCTTCGACATAGGGCGAGTACTGCGGTAGCCAGTGTGTCCAGGCACGGAACCGGTCGCGGTAGTTATAAGCGACACGGGCGCTGAACTGCGGCGTATCGTAGTAAAGGATAGCATTGTAAGTGTACCTGGAGTTACCGATGGCGTTGTCGTCGTCACCCGGATAATCGATCTTGGCGATCTGATTGTACGAGTAGTTGAACTGGCCGCCCAAATTCTTCCAATGTCCCGGCAGGAATTCGAAGAAGGCCTGGGCGTTGAACTCGTAGCCCTGGAAGGTACCCGGGCTGGCGTTACGCGGACGGGTGATATTATATTGAACACCGTCAACCGTTTCCAGTTCTGTGGAGTCGTAGATGAATCCGTCGGGCTTCTTCAGGTAGGCAGCGAACGAAACGACGCCGCCACGGCCGAAGTAGTACTCCAACGATGCGTCGTAGCTGTCCTCGCGATTGGCTTCCAGGTTGGCATTGCCGCCCCAGCCCGAACCAATGCCCGAGGTTGGGTTATTCAGGAAGGTGAACGATGTCGCCTGTTCAAAGTTTGGACGCTGGACGTTCTGCGTGTAGGCGAGACGCAGTTGTAACTTCGGTGAGAAGTGGGCAACGATATGTGCGCTGGGCAGGATGTCCTTGTAGTCCAGTTCGGTCGTGCGCGGCACCATGCTGACGACTTCGGCATACGGCGAAGTTGAAATGACATCAACCTGGCGATCGATGGAGTAGCTCTCACCCCAGGTATGGACGGCACGCGCGCCAACCACACCGTCGAAGTTCACATTGAACAGGTCGAAACCATAGAAGGCCTGCGCAAAGACGGCAGCAGTGTTTTCGCTACTCTGCAACGTACCCATCATGCGCTCGGTCTGGACCTCTTCCGTTGCCCATTGCTGGGTATACGGAACTGCCCGGCCGGTTGTACCGTCAAATGCGCCGCCGCCGCCGTAGGAGACTGTAGCGGAGTTGGAGGCCAGTGCGCGAATGGCATCGAAGTTCGAAATGAAACCGTCGAGTGATATCCGCTTCCAGTGCTGCGACTGTTGTCCAGGGACATCGGCAAAGATGTCGATCAGCTGATTTCCACCGGGGAAGTTGGCCAGCTTGATCGCTTTGGCATCCTGGAAGCCAGCGTAACGATAGCCGTAAACCCGATCAACGTCACGGTGCGTCTTGCGGGCGCCAACCTGGATATTGCGGATAAAGCCGGTGTCTCCGAAGCGGTAATTCGCGTCGAAGAAGAAAGCATGTTCCTTGCTGTTGTTATGGCCCTTGCCGTTTTCGATTTCACGGGCGTAGTAGTTATTGATGTCATCGAAATCCATCGGCTGCCCGCCGACCGCGAAGAATTCGACCGTCGGACCGACTTCAGCCATCTTGTCGGAAGCCAGGTCGATATTGACGGACGCCAGATTATTCATCCGCATCATCATCTGATACCAGTCTTCATTGAGACGGTTTTCATCGACATTCGCACCAAAATTGACAGACCAGCTGTCCTTGCGCCAATGGCCTTCGAAATTAACGCGGCTGTTGCGGGTGGTGAGGACAGTATCGCGCGCGTACGGTCCGACCGGCAGGACGGTATTATCGGCCGGGTTCGGATCGGTTTCGGTTACCGACTTTACCGTCACACCATCCGGCATGTAGGTAAGGTTTGACAGGGTCGCGGCACTGTCCTTCAGGCGGACTTCAAGGAAATCCGTAGCGCGCTCTTCATCGGCGTTGAAACCCGAGGCCTCCAGCAGAAGGTCAAGGTTGTCATTGACCCGCCACTGAACGGCGGCGTTGTAGGAGTTGCGCTCAACGAAACCATGTTGAATACCGTTCTGCACACGATAGGGCGCGATCGCGTCCTGGTCGGCAGCCGGAAGGCTGGCCTGCTGGGCGCCCCAGAATACGTCCGGCGATTCCGAGGTCACCCACTGTTCGTTATAGTTGTTCTTTTGGTATGACAGGTTGGCCAGGAAGCCGATCTCGCCGATCGGCGTATCCCAGCGCTTTGACACTAGGGCCGAAGCGTACGGGCTGTTGGTGCTGCCGACATCGGCATAGACGTTACGGACACTGCCGGCGAAGGTCCATTTCTTCGGCAGGTCGAACGGACGGCGCAGATCGACGTTGACCGTGCCGGCGATGCCACCTTCGACCTGATCAGCCGTACGGTTCTTATAGATCTGGACCGACTTCAGCAGTTCGGCGGGAATGTCGTTGAGCGAGGCCGACCGGCCAATGCCGGTATTGTTCGGAGCGCCGTTAAGCGTCGTCTGGACGTCTTCCATACCGCGGATTTTCAGGCCCGAGCCTTCACCGCGCGCGCGTTCGATCTGAACGCCGGTAATGCGTGCAATCGCTTCGTTGACGTTGTTGTCAGGCAGTTTGCCCGCGTCTTCGGCATCAACCGAATCGACGATCTGCGCCGACCGGCGTTTACGATCGACCGCGGTCTGAAGGCTCTTGCGCAGTCCCTTCACGATAACGACGTCGTCATTCTGTTCCGCAGCGGCCGTTGTGCTCGTATCGGCTGATGCAGAAACCTCCTGCGCAACCGCCGGCGAGCACAGTACCGCAGCGATCAGGCCCCCAGTGACCAGATATGTCCGCTTAATCTTCATAATGCCTTGTCCTTTTTTCCCTGACAAATGTGCGACGCCATGAAGACACAAGTTTACAAAACCGTCAAAATATTTTATACGATATACGCGAGTAGGTTGATCTTTTGCACACTATCGGCAATCGCGTGTCATAAATGCAACGAAGTTTATACGACGCCATTTTGTGTATATAAGCCAGTTTTCTCCGTCTAAATTGAAATATATAGCGACTCATATTTACTCAATTCATGTACCACATCGTTGCATCTTAAACATTCTATAGTTTAAATTGCATAATTACAGGTTTTGAATTTTCATACATGCCGATTGCCTCCTGCGTCCTGGGCCGAACTTCTGACAAAACAGCGATATTGTCCGACAACATTATTGAAATTTTTGTGGTATATCGTATACATATGTCAGACATATAGGGATGTTATTATGGGCGCACTTGTTATGAATCGTCGCGGGCTCCTTTCTGGCACAGGTGCGCTGGTTCTGGCCGCAGCCGCCGGGCCGCTGCGCGCCGACACCATGGGTGGCCCTGCGACCACACGGTCCTTGCCGCTGAACACGGTCCGCCTCCTGCCCTCACCGTATAAGACAGCTGTCGATGTCAATGAGCGGTATCTGCTCAGCGTCGATCCCGATCGCCTGCTGCACAATTTCCGCAAGAGCGCGGGCCTGAAGCCCAAGGCCGAAATCTATGGTGGCTGGGAGCGCGATACGATCGCCGGCCACAGCCTGGGTCACTACCTGTCGGCCATCTCGCTGATGCACGCCCAGAGCGGCAATACTTTGCTTAAAGCACGTGCTGCTTACATTATCGATGAACTGGCCCTGATCCAAGGTGCTCATGGCGACGGTTATGTCGCCGGCTTCACGCGTAAGCGCAAGGACGGCTCCGTCGTCGACGGCAAGGAGATCTTCCCCGAAATCATGGCCGGCGACATCCGTTCGGCGGGTTTCGACCTCAATGGCTGCTGGGTGCCACTTTATAACTGGCACAAGCTCTATGGCGGCCTGTTTGACGCCCAAACCTTCTGCGGTCACGACAAGGGCATTACCGTTGCGACCCGCCTGGGTGTCTATATAGACCGTGTCTTTGCCGCGCTTAGCGACGAACAGGTGCAGAAGGTCCTCGACTGTGAGTTCGGCGGCCTGAATGACTCGTTCGCCGAACTGCATCGCCGCACGAAAGACCCACGCTGGCTGGCCCTGGCCCGCCGCATGCACCACAAGCGCATCATCGATCCGCTGATCGCTGGCGAAGACAAGCTGGCCAACAACCACGCCAATACCCAGGTACCGAAGCTGCTGGGTGAGGCCACGCTCTATGAAGTCTCCGGGAACACGGACAATCGCAAGGCTGCCAGCTTTTTCTGGGATCGCGTTGTCAACCATCATTCCTACGTCATCGGCGGCAATGCCGACCGCGAATACTTCTTCCAGCCGGATACGATCTCGAAGCACATCACCGAGGCAACGTGCGAGCACTGCAATACCTACAATATGCTCAAGCTGACCCGGCACCTCTACAGCTGGGACGCCGACGCGCGCTATTTCGACTATTTCGAACGCGCCCACCTGAACCACGTCATGGCCCAGCAAAACCCGAAAACCGGCATGTTCAGCTATATGACGCCGTTGTTCACCGGAGCGGCGCGCGGCTTCTCCGATCCGGTCGACAACTGGACCTGCTGTCACGGCTCGGGCATGGAAAGCCACGCCAAGCACGGCGAGTCGATCTTCTGGGAGAGCGGCGACACCCTGTTCGTCAATCTCTACATCCCGGCGGTCGCAAGGTGGGCGGCCAAGGGGGCGCAGGTCCGCATCGACACCGGCTATCCCTACAATGGCGATATTGCCGTGAGCCTGCCCGCGCTTCGCCGGCCATCGCGCTTTAAGATCGCGTTGCGTATTCCCGCCTGGGCGAAATCAGCTGATCTGACGATCAACGGCAGGCCAGTTGAGGGCACGCGCAATCGCGGCTATCTGATCGTCGATCGCGTTTGGAGCGCCGGCGACACCGCCCGCCTGTCGTTGCCGCTCGACCTGCGTTTCGAAGCGACCAGCGACAATCCGAACGTTGTCGCCCTGCTGCGTGGCCCCATGGTCATGGCCGCCGACCTTGGCCCGGTCGAGACGGACTACAAGGGCACCGAGCCAGCCCTCGTCGGCGACGACCTGCTGGCGACCTTTGCGCCGGTCAGCATTGACAAGGCTACCTACCGAACCAAGGGCTCTGGCCGCCCCGGCGACATGGATTTCGTGCCCTTCTACAGCCAGTACGAACGCCGCAGCGGCGTCTATTTCAAGCGCTTCACCGAGGCTGAATGGAAGACCGAGGAAGCCGCGTTTCTGGCCGAACAGGAGCGCCAGCGCGACCTGTCGGCGCGCTCGGTCGATGTCATGTACCTCGGCGAAATGCAGCCCGAACGCGATCACAATCTCGAATCGGACGTGTCATGGCCCGGCACCTATCGTGGCCGCAACGGTCGTGATGCCCGCCAGGGCGGTTTCATGCAGTTCACCATGAAGGTCCGCCGCGACCCCGGCAAGGACGCCGGCCCGCTCAAGCTGCAGGCGACCTACTGGGGTGACGATCGCCGCTCCTACGACGTCCTAATCGATGGCAAGGTCGCCGTCAGCGTCTCGCATCCGACAGCACCCAGGCCCGGCGAGTTCTTCGACGAGACCTATGACATTCCTGAGGAACTGACCAGGGGCAAGGAGACCGTTCTGATGCGCCTGCAACCGACCAACAACCGCTCGACTGGCCTGATTTTCGGCGTCTGTCTGTTCACGGCTTCGAAGGAAAGTAACTGATGCGCCCGGTGACCGTAAGCCGTGCCGGAAGTCACCGCCAGCCGGATTACCTTTGCTAATCTTATCCGGTATAGCCCGACTGTTTGCTGATCTTCAGGGCCGTTTCCTTGACGTAGCCGCAGACGAGCTGGATGCGGTCGTCATCCATGTACTGCGCGGCCGAAGACACCGAGATAGCGGCGATGATCTTTCCTGACATGTCGCGAATGGGCGCGGCCACACAGCGGACATGGTCCTCATTCTCGTCGAGATCGAGCGCATAGCCATGCTCACGATAATGCGCCATAACCTCCAGCCATTGCTTGATGTCGTAACGGTAGCGCGGATAGAGCGCGGCCTCACGCTGGAAAACCTCCCGCAGATGCTCTTCCGGCTCGTCCAGCAGCAGTGCCTTGCCAAGACCGGTGTGTCGCAGCGGCTGTCGCTCGCCGACGACGCAACGCACCTCGACACGGCGCGTGCCGGGGATTTTATCAATATAGTGAACCTGGTCACGCTCGAGGATACCGAGATTGACGGTGTCGCCGGTGTCGGCCGACAGCTGGCGCAAATAGTCGTGGCTGACCCGCGTCAGCGTGATCTGCTGCTGGGCGGCGAAACCGAGTTCGAGAAGCTTGGTACCGAGCGCATAGCCATCACGCGGCGAGAACGAGAGGAAATCGCTTTCGACCAGGGTCGTGGCCAGCCGGTGCACGGTCGTCTTATTCAGGCCGAGCGACTTCGACATCTTGCCGAGCGTGTTGTCACCCTTGGCGACCCGCGACAGGACATCCAACCCCTTTGCCAGGGTCAGGGCCGCAGGCATGCGCGGGGCCACGGCCTCATCCGCGGGTTCGACTTCCACACTCAGGTTTACGGGCTTGTTCATGCCCTGAGCCTCTTAAACTAAAACTCAGGCTACGGCGATTCTCATTTCCAGCCTTTGGTCACTTCCACCTCGCTTCATATTCTAACAAAGACGAGTGGATTTGTAGGTTTCGACCGATACCAGCTTGTCGTTATACGACGCAGATCGGCGCCGGCATAGAGATCAAAGCCCGACGTTCTAATGACAGCTTCTGATCCATAAATGTGTTTTCCACCAAATGCCTGTGGTAGTTTCGCACCCCCGGCCCGCGGAGACAAGATGACAGCCTTCTATCACCTGCTCGGCAACAACCTGCTTGCCAACGTCACCAATTTCACTGTCTGGTTCGCGGTCACCTTCTGGGTCTATCTCGAAACGAAATCAGTGTTCGCGACCGGCATGATTGCCGGCATCTACCTGGTGTTTACCGCCGGCTTCGGCTTCTGGCTCGGCAGCATCGTCGACCACAATGCCAAGAAGGTGGCGATGCTGGGCTCGAGCGTCGTATCGGGCATTTTCTACACCCTTTCGCTGGCCCAGCTCCTGCTCTGGCCGAGGGAGGTTTTCACCAATCCATATGGTCCGCATCTGTGGGTATTCGTGCTGCTCGTCATGCTGGGGGTCATCGCCGGCAATATCCGCTCGATCGCCCTGCCGACGCTGGTGACCATCCTCATTCCCGAAGATCGCCGCGACAAGGCCAATGGCCTGGTCGGCATGGTGACGGGCATCGGCTTTCTGACCACCTCGGTGATCAGCGGGTTTCTGGTGGCATGGGGCGGGATGGTGGCGGCGCTTGGCCTGGCCTTGGTCATGACCGTGCTGGCCTTCATACACCTACTGTTCGTGCGGGTTGATGAAAAACGCGAAGCGGCGCACCCGGATGCGCCAGCCGAGCCCAAGCGCGTGGATATCAAGGGCACGATCAAGGTCATTTCAGCCGTGCCCGGACTGTTCGCGCTTATCTTCTTTGCTACCTTCAACAACTTCCTGGGCGGCATTTTCATGGCTCTGCTCGACGCTTACGGATTGTCGCTGGTCTCGGTTGAGATCTGGGGCCTTTTGTTCGGTGTGTTGTCGACCGCCTTTATCGCCAGCGGCATCATCATCTCAAAAACGGGTCTTGGCAAAAATCCAATACGCACCCTGCTGCTGGTCAACCTGATCACCTGGTCGGTTTGCTGCGTCTTCACGCTGCAATCCTCGATCTGGCTCCTGGCCGCCGGCTGTTTCGTGTGGATGCTGCTGGGGCCCTTTGCCGAAGCGGCGGAGCAAACTACGTTGCAAAAAGTCGTGCCGCATGAACGCCAAGGCCGGGTCTTCGGCTTCGCGCAATCGGTGGAACAGGCGGCCTCGCCACTGACAGCTTTTCTGATCGGCCCGCTGACCCAGTTCGTCGTCATTCCCTTTATGACCGATGGCCTGGGCGCCCGGACCATCGGAGGCTGGTTCGGCACCGGCGCGCCGCGCGGGATGGCGCTCGTCTTCACCCTGGCGGGAATGGTCGGCGTGATCGTCACCCTGCTGGCGCTGAAGTCGAAATATTATCGCGACTTGTCGCAAGCCTATGCCAAGGCGCCAGAGGAAGAACCGGCACAGGCCTGACTATTTCCGAGCCCGCAAGGCCAGTATCATCAGCACGACGCAGATCAACAGTCCCACGATCGGCGGCAGGACCATCAGGATCTTCAAACCCGCCAAGGTTTCAGCCGACTGTTCGATGTTCGGCCTATAACCCGACACACCGAGTCCCCAGCCGAACAGGGCCGCGCCGATGCCCACGGAGACCTTTGAAATCATGCCCGCCACACCAAAGACGAAGCCGTCGGCCCGGACATGGGTTGCCTGTTCGCCGTAATCGACTGTATCGGGCAGTAGCGACCAGAAGGCGAAGAACAATCCGAGAAAGCCGCTGTGAACCCAGACCAGCAGCGCCGTCGTCCAACCCGTCCCCACAGACGGCAAGAGCGCCAGGATCAACAGGCCTGACAGGCCAACGACGCTTGCGGCGATCCACACACCGCGCCGGCCAAGCCGCCGCGCCAGCAAGGTCCAGAACGGAATGACGATGAGCCCTGCCGCGCCTGTCGCGGCCAGGCACAGGGCACCCGCCGCTTCATCGTGCAACTGATATTTGAAGTAATATAACACCGACTTGGTGAGAGCCGTGCCGGAGACCGCGAAAGCGACAACGCCCAGGTTCAACGCCCAGAAGGCGCGGTTGCTTAACAGGCTCCAGACCAGGGTTTTGAGCTTGGGCGGTGGCGCGGCGGCGGCGGCCGTATCCGGCTCGCGCGTTACAGCAAAGACCAGCGGGAACAGGGTTGTGGCCACGGCCGCGAAACCTATCGCCAACAAGAAATAGCCCCTGCCCTCACCGTTGGCGAAAGGTATAGCCAGCGACACAAGCGCTGCCGCCAGGGCGCCGAAGAACATGCGAAATCCCGATAGTTGCGCCCGCCTGTCAGGATCAGCGGTGATCCGTCCCGACAAGGCTGCATAGGGGATATTGACCAGGGCATAGACGGTGCGGAAAATCAGGTGGCTGACCAGCATGAAGATGGCCAGGGCATGGCCTTCCAGCGGCGGCCGATAGTAGAGCAGGCAGAAGCTTAGCCCCAGCAGCGGCCCGCCAATCAGAAGATAGGGCCGGTAGGCGCCGAAGCGCGTGCGCGTGCGGTCGGCAACCATCCCGATCAGCGGGTCGATGACCCCGTCCCAGACCGAGGCAACCAGGTAGATCAGACCAGCCGTAGCGGGAGACAACCCCGCCACCTCGGTGTAGTAGAACAGCAGGAACAGGCTAACGCTTTGCCAGTAGAGATTACAGGCAAAATCCCCCAAGCCGTAGACGGCCGCACCCTTAAGGCCAATTCCCGCCGGACGCAGCTCAGCCATTCAAGGTGAAGGTCGCGGGCGTACCGCCTGTGGCCGACGGCGCGACCCAAACGAGGAAGGCGCCGGCCTCGGCTTCGGTCTTCAGGTCGGCCTGGACGAAGGCCAGATCGGCGCGTTTCAGCGTGAACTCCACCCGCTTGCGCTCACCGGGTTTCAGCGTCACGCGTTTGAAGCCCTTCAGCAGACGAATCGGTTGGACCAGGCTCGCCACCTTGTCGTGGATATAGAGTTGGACGACCTCATCGGCTTCGCGCGTGCCGGTATTGGCGACCTCGGCGCTGACCGTGAGGGACCCGTTCCAATCAAGCGTCGCCGCGTTCACCGTCGTCGCACCATATTCGATTTTCGAATAGGTCAGGCCGTGGCCAAACGGATAAAGCGCCTCATTGGTGACTTCGCGATAACGCGTCTTGTATTCCGCCACCTTTGGATCGACTTGCGGCCTGCCGCTGATGCGGTGATTGTAGTAGTAAGGCTGCTGGCCCGACGCCTGCGGGAAGCTGACCGGCAGGCGGCCCGACGGCGCGTGGTCGCCGAACAGCACGTCAGCAATGGCATTGCCGGTCTCCGACCCAAGGAACCAGGTCGCCAGAATGGCATCGGCCTCGCGCACCGCGCCGGTAAGCGCCAGCGCGCGGCCATGCCGCAGCAGGACGACAGTCGGCTTTCCAGTCGCCTTGACGGCCTCGATCAGCGCCAGTTGCGCGGCGGGCAGGGAAATATCGGTGCGGGCTTGCGCCTCACCCGACATGTTCTCAGCCTCACCGACGGCAAAGACGACAACGTCGGCTGCGCGCGCTGCGGCGACCGCTTCATCGATCCCGCCCGGCACGGCAGCATCGAAGTCGCACCCCTTGACGACGGTGACGTCCTGGGTGACAGCGCGCAGGCCTTCTTCGATGGTCACGCCCTTGGCGCGGTCCGGGAAGACCGACCATGGTCCCGGCAGGTTATGACGATCGGCACCGAGTGGTCCGATAAGGGCGATCTTGCGGCCGGACTTCGGCAGCGGCAGCAGGTTGCCCTCGTTCTTCAGCAGTACGATTGAGCGCCGCCCGGCCTCGCGCGCAAGGGCGACGATGTCCTTGGAGCGGACATCTGTCTTTTCGCGCCTGGCGTCCATCGAGCGGTAGGGGTTGTCGAACAGACCCAGCGCCTTCTTGACCCTCAAGGTCCGGCGCACAGCTTCATCTAGCACAGCCATCGGCACTTCGCCGTCGGCGACCAGCGATGGCAGGTGCTTCATGTAAAGCCCCGACTGCATGGACATGTCGCAGCCGGCCATGATGGCCTTCTTGGTGGCATCGCGGCCGTCGGCGGCATAGCCGTGCAGGATCAATTCTTCTTCCGAGGTGTAGTCCGATACGACGAGGCCGGCAAAACCCCACTCATTGCGCAGAATCTCGGTCAGCAGGTGGCGGTTGGCCGTCGCCGGCACGCCGGCCACGTCATTGAAGCTCGACATGAAGCTCAAAACCCCGGCATCGAGGCCCGCCTTGAATGGGGGCAGGTGGACTTCGCGCAGCGTGGTTTCGGGGATATCGACGGTGGCATATTCCAGTCCGCCTTGGACGGCACCATAGGCCGCAAAGTGCTTCATGGTCGCCAGCATGGTGCGGCCATCGGTCAGGTCGTCGCCCTGGAAGCCACGGACGCGGGCGGCAGCCAGGACATTGCCAAGATAGGTGTCTTCGCCAGCCCCTTCTACAACGCGACCCCAGCGCTGGTCGCGCGCGATGTCCACCATAGGTGCGAACGTCCAGTGCAGGCCGACGGCGGTCGATTCGATCGCTGCGGCGCGCGCCGTGCGATAGGCCAGGTCGGCATCGAACGCCGACGCTTCACCCAGGGGCACCGGGAAGGTGGTGCGAAGGCCGTGGATAATATCGGCGGCGAAGATCAGCGGGATCTTGTGCGGCGATTCCTCCACCGCGACCTTTTGCAGCTCGCGTGCCCCGGCGACGCCGATGCCGTTGAACAGGCCGGTGATTTCACCCTTGCGGATGCGCGCCTTGACCTCGTCCTTGGTCTGGGCGATCGCCGCCGGATTGACATTGCCGTAGTCGGGGCGCGTCAGGTCGGCATAGAGGCTGAGCTGGCCGGCCTTTTCCTCGACCGACATTGACGCGATCAGCTTTTCGATAAACGGATCGGGCGCGGCGGTGATCCTGGCAAAAGCAGGGGCGACGACCGGCAGGAATGCGGCCGTGGCGACGGCGCCCTTGAGGAAGAACCGGCGTGAGGGCGTAAAAGCGGTCATGGTTTGATCCTGTTCTGCTTTCGGGAAATTTTCAATGTCATCTTAGCGCCTCGAAGCCGGCCAGTTTCAAACCACGCTGCAGCGGCGCGCAGCGCTTCATCAGCCGCCACAACAATCCCGAGCGCAGGTTCTCTATGCTGCACAGGATCGGACCCTGGTCGATACCGATATAGTCGTTCGATACCCAACCGGCGCGTTTCGCCTGGCGGCCTTCGCGCGATGGATAGTCGGTCACAAAGGTCGGATTGAAGCTGTCGTGGAAGCCGTACCTGTCGTAGATATCCGAGCCGTAACGGGCCTTCATTGCCTTGGCGGCGGCCAGCGATTCCTCAGGCGTGAACATGATCGACCCCAGCGCTGCCGTCGGCGCGATGGTTCCATCGTCGAACGTGTGATCGAGGGCCGGTCCACGCGCCGAATAGCTGCGGAACTGACGTTCAACGCCGTCGAGCGTCAGCTTGACATCGGCCGGCCCGTCGCAGGCCGTAAAGCCCCAGATGTCCGGACCATAGTCCTTGAAGCCCATCGGGTTGGCGATGGCGTAGTTGCGCTGGGACAGGGTGGCGCGACGCGAATTTTCGAAATAGTCGAAGCCCTTGCTGCGCATATAGGCGTCGGCAATACCGCGATAATCAATCCAGACGTGGTTATACTGATGGCCGAACAGGGCATGGAAGCCCAGATGCTCATAGCCGTTGACGAGACCGTAGGTTTTTTCATAGGTCGAGCACCAGACCTCGTAGGCCTTGGAATCGATCGGGTGGGTCTTTGAGCCCATGGCCAGCAGATAGATCATCATGCCTTCGTTGTAGCCCTGCCACTCCGCCTCGATGAAGCCGGTTTCCGGATGCCAGCCCATGGTCTGGCGGCCCGACGGACGCATCATGAAGGTCCAGTCGACGCGCTCGTAAAGCGCATTGGCCAGGCGACGGATTTCGCCTTCACTGGCATCGTCGCGATCGAAATATTGCGCAGCACAGAGCGCACCCATCAGCAGCAGGGCAGTATCGACCGAGGACAGTTCGCAGGTCTTGTAGCGCGTGCCGTCTTCGAAATTCAGGAAATGGTAGAAATAGCCCTTGTGGCCGGCGACGCGCGACGCCGCCTCGCCCTGCGGCAGGGTATAAAGAAAGCTCAGCGTATTACGCGTGCGCTCGGCGGCCTTGGCGCGGCTGACATAGCCGCACTCCGCCCCGATGATATAGGCGTTGAAAGCGAACCCGATCGCCGCGACCGAGGAGAAGGTGCGCGTCGGCCAGCGGTCGGGTGTCAGGCCGGTGCGGTGATCGGTGATCTCCCAGAAAAAACGGAAGGTGCGTTCGTGCAGGTCCGCCAGCAAGGGATCGGAAAATGCGGGACCGGCATGATGGCCCGGCAGATGCGCGCAGCCCCCCAGCGCGAGAAGACCTAGGGACATGGCCCTGCGGGTCGGTTGGTACAAAGACATGGCAGCGGACTTTCTTAATTCGGCGCCCTGCCCCATTCCGCAAGGATTTGGGGAAAAGGACCGGAGGCTCCGGGAAAAAGCCTCCGGCCATCAGGGAATAGAGCCTCACGCCGCAGGGGGAAGACAAGGACGGCAGAGGCGGATGTCCGTCAAGATGTCCTAGGGAGACAAA
>CAMLPZ010000092.1 GCA_946482045.1 uncultured Asticcacaulis sp. | reverse complement strand
CCGGACATAGGGCGGGTTGCCAATCACCAGATCGAAAGGCCCCACGCGATAGGCATCCTTCAAGGTAATGTCCACCTTGGGTGACGGCAATCCGAACATCCATTCCGGATCGAAAAACCGGGCATGGCTGTTCTGATCGAACGGGTCCCACGCCGCCATCAATTTGGCATTGGTCTCATCAACACCGCTGCCGCTTACCAGAAGATCGGCCAATTCGTCGCGCAGCTTGCCGATCTCTTCGCGGCGCTTGCGTTTTGTCTTGACCGTGCGAGCGCTGAAATACCGTTCGTTAACGGCGCGAAGCTCGGCTTCCTTGTCGTCAATCCGCCGGTCACGCAGCAGATCACCGGCCTGGCGGTCCACGCGCATCAAACTGTCGGCCGCTACTAGCTTGGTTTCTAGGTTCGGTAGCGCGGTGATATTGGCGTTCGGTTGTGTTTGGTCGATCTTCTGGCTGACCACCAACGAGATGAAAAAACGCAGCTTGGCAATTTGCACGGCGATCGGTTGCAGATCGACGCCGAATAGACATTTGTCGATTAGATACAGTTTCCGTGCATAGTCGGGGCGATTTGCGTCCGAAAAGTCGTGGTCCAGTTTGGCCAGTGACGCTTCTACCTCCTCAAGCGCGGCGTCGCGGCGGGTGGGATCAGGAATAGCCAAGGCAGCCGCTTTTTGATCTTCCAACGGCTTGCGGTTTTGCGCATACCAGCGTTTGCCGTCGGGGTCGAGACGATGCAGGATGTGGATCAGCTTCTGCAACAGCCCCATGGGAAAGGCGCCCGAACCGCAGGCGGGGTCTAGCGCGCGCAGGCTGTCGATGGCATTGATCAAGCGGTCGGTTTCGCGCGCTGAAAACGGGTTGCCGTGTTCTTTATACGAAAGCAATTGGCGCAGGCGTAACTCCAGGTCAGGCCCGGAATTTTCATTTTGACCAGTTGCAGCCAACGATGTGCTCAAATCGAGTTCGCCTGGCATGGCGCCGAAATCGAGGCCCTGAGCGACGGGCTTGGCGAATGTTTCGGGTTTGGCATCCGGCGCCAGACGATTGGCGAAATATGCGATTAACGCCTCATCCACCATATAGTCCACGACTTCACGCGGCGTGTAGAATGAGCCGGACTTCTTGCGCGCCGTGGTTTTGGTGTCGGTGTTATAGCTGGCCAGCAGGTTTTCAAACACCTTGCCCAGCAATTCGGGGTCGAGCGCTACCTCTTCTTCGACAGGTGTGTTTTCCTCGACCGTAAACTTGTACCGGGAGAAAAGCTCAATCAGGCCCATGGCCTTGTACGGCTTGCGAGTCTCTCCGTCCTGATCCGCATCCGATGAAACCAGCTGTTCCGGCGAAAAGAAAATCTTATTGGGAACCGAAAGGGGGGTGCCGGCTCGCTCCGAGAAGCCATCCACCCGTACAATATCGCGCGTGCCTTCACGAACGATATAATTTTGTAACGCCGGGTTGCGTTCAAGCTCGCGTGGAGTCACTTCGCGGTCAAGGCACTCAAAGAGCCCGCCGTTAAGGAAGGGGACTCTTTTGAAGAGATTGAGGGCCGCATCGGCGTCGCGGAACGCGTCTTTGAACCGATACACGCTGTGGATCAGATATTGCCCATCCAACCCCACTCCCGACGCCTTGGACCGCCATTTGCGATCGTCAGTCATTTCGGTATTGAGAGTCGCAAAGAACATGTTTTGCAGAATGGCCTTGTAATAAGTGCTGCTATTCGGCTGCTGGCCCGGGTCTTCGTTTAGAAGCTTCCGCAACGCTTCCGTTTCAAACAGTTCGCGGGGAACCAGGCCCTTTTCCTTGATAAACCACACAAAGATTAGCCTGGTGAGAAGGCGGATAACTGCAATCTGGTTTTGCTCGTCACGCTTGGCCTTGTCGCTTTCCAGATGGGCCGTTGGAAAGGTGACCTGGGTGACGGACCAGTCGTACCAGTTGGCCAACTCCTGATAAAAGCGCTTGTTCAGGGCCTGGGCCGAAAGAGCCTCCAGCCATCCATCATAAAGGTCACGGAAATCGGAAGGCGTACCCCTGCCTCGCACCTTAACGTTTTCCAGAGCGAGGTCTTTAAGAATATCGACCTGGGCCCGGTGCGGGTCGCTTAGGTTGATATCCTTAATAATGGAAATGCGTCGCTCGATGACGTCTCGCGTGCCGTCCCTTTTATTCTGTCGCCGGTCGATAACCGCAATCGAGACTAAGCTTCCGTAACGGAACAAGATGATTACCGGCATGGGAAATGCGCGGTTTACCTCGCGCGTGATCGATACAAGGTCGCGGCGTGTCCAATCGCCAGGCTGCAATTCAATCGCGAGGAAAACGAAGGATTCGATGATCGAGGTGCGATAGTCTTGTGGCGCGTGAAGGAGGTCACGTTGGCCGGCCGCCAACATTGGAATCTCGTCATTCGTCAACTGAAACAAAAAATCGACGCGTTTCCACTGATCGAAATGTGCAGCCGGCTTTGAAACCATCTGAACACTGTCATCCAGCAGTGCTACGAATGACTCGGGTCTACCGTCAAGCTGCACGGTCTTTTGGCTGGTATAACCCAACGTGCTGAGCAACGCCGTTGCAGCGGGTTTGAGCGGTGCATCGGAAATGGCCTGTATAGCGGCTTTAATTGCCGCGCCGAGACTAGACATTCGCCGCACCTTCTTCCGGCATGATTACTAGCCAGGTTACAAGATCAAAGTCCGATGCAGACTTAGGCATATTGCCACCATCGATAAGCTTTCCGCCACGACCGCTAAACAGATTGCTGGCGTTTTTCTTGTCCGTTTGAGCAGTAATGGCAGCGACTGCCGATTCAAGAAGCGTACTAAAGCTGGACATATCGTTGCCGTCATTGGTCTGGGTGTCGAACAAGTCGCATAGAATCCGGTATGGCTCAGATTTTCCCTGGCTCACCGCGCGAAATATGTCGAGTATTTGCTTGGGCGCCGTGAAATTGTAGCGAACCTCTCCGTTTTTGCGGATATAGACCAAATAGTACGGCTGCAAGGCATTGACCGCTTCGCTGCCTGCTGACCCATGGACCTGTTTCAGGCAATAGATGACGCCCGGCTGAATGACCGAATAGTGCTGATGGGGTGGGGCGACGGCGTAGAGGCCTAAGGGGGCTTCTTCCAGTTTTTGCCGATTTCCCTCGATGTAGCTCAAGAGCTCTAGCCTGAAATCGTCAAGCGTGAATTCATTGAGCGCAACAGATTCGTTGAAATCTTCTAGGTCGAGAACTTCTTCTTGCAAGCGGATAAGCTGCTTGTCTCGATAGCGCAGATCATCCTGAATGAGTTCCTCGATGTCTTTTAGGACATTATCCTCGGCAGTTGCTGCGATATCAACCAAGGCCATACGCGCTTCGACGCGGTTTTTTAGATTAATATACTTGTTCAGGTCTTCGGTTGGCCAAAAATTGACCAGCTGAATATCGTGATTGAGACTGCCGATACGATCGACCCGGCCAAAGCGCTGAATGATACGGACTGGATTCCAGTGAATGTCATAGTTGATCAAGTAGTCGCAATCTTGAAGGTTTTGCCCCTCAGAAATGCAGTCCGTACCAATCAAGATATCAATTTCCATGTCCTGCGGCATAGACTTCATTTTTGACCGCTTCTTAGCCCGAGGCGAAAAGTTGGTCAGGATTTGCGAGAATTCGGCTTTGCCGAAAGTCGTGCGGTTGGGGCGTGTACCGCCGGATACCAAAGCAATGTGGACACTGAGGGTGTTGCGCGCCCAGTGTTCAAGACATTCGTACAGATAGTTGGCAGTGTCGGCGAAGGCGCAGAAGACTATGACCTTACGGTTTTGCTCGCCGTCCATGTTTGTGGTTGGATGGCGTACCTTGTGCTCTATCAGCTTTTTTAGTTCGGTGAGCTTGGCGTCGCGTTCCACGTCTACGGCCATCGCAGAGTCCGCCAGCAAAGCAAGTTGCTGCTTATCTGTGGAAAGATCACGAAGCCAGTCGTCAACATTCAAGTGATCCAAGTCGTATTTCAGCTTACTCCCGACTTGGAAGGCTTGGCTAAGGTCTTCGTCGTCCTCGTCATTTATAGCGAATAGATCAGCCTGGAGAACGCTATCAGCTTTCTTTTTATGATCTTGGTACTGTCTTAGCCGGTTCTCGAGGGCTTCTATTTTTGCAACCGTCCGCTCCATCGTAATGGCAAAGGCATGCACCGAGCTCTCAAGGCGTTTGAGAAAATTCACCTTGATCATGCCGATGAGGAATTTCTCCCGGTTGGCCTGCGAGAAGTTGGCCACACGTCCTTCGTTATAAAGCCCTTCATAGGGCTGCCGAACGTATTTAGATGGCCGGAATAGGGCGAGCTCGTATTTCAAAATTTCGTCGTTCAGCCGGTCATACGGCATGAACCGACCTTTGAGGTCGATTTCCGAGAATATTGAAACCGGCTTTTTACGTTTGGGAAAATGGCCAATTGTCTCGAGAGACGTGCGGTAATACTTCTTGATGTGCTTTCGGGATCTTGCGATCGTCAACTCGTCTAACAAGGTGAAAAATGCAGACGGTAGGCGATCCATAAGGTCACGGGAATCGCGATCACCTGTACGCCGTGCCCACTCCATGAATGTCTTTTGTGCTGTCGTAAGGGTCTCTTTGACACTCTTGATGGCAAGAGCTGCGTCGAATGCGTTGTCTTTGCCCTCCGTTACAAACATGATCTGATTGCGAAGGTCGCTCAGGTCATTATTAACAGGTGTGGCTGATAGCAAAAGGACCTTTGTTTTGATGCCTGATTTAATAACGTCATCCATTAGACGTTCATATCGGCTTTTTTTGACAATATTCCCGTCTTCGTCACGCTTACCCTTAGTATTATTTCTGAAGTTGTGGGACTCGTCGATTACTACAAGGTCGAAATTACTCCAATTTATGGCGCTGAGGTCAATCCCATCTACGCGGCCAGACTCGCGCGACAAGTCAGTATGGGACATAACTGTGTAGTTGAAGCGATCTCGAAGGAACGGGTTCAGCTCACTGTTATTTTGCGCTAGGAAAACAGTCCAATTGTCGCGTAGTTTCTTTGGGCAAAGGACCAGGACACGATGGTTTCTCAGCTCGTAGTATTTTATTACTGCTAGCGCGGAATAGGTTTTGCCCAAGCCTACACTGTCGGCCAAAATGCAACCATTGTGTGCGTTAATTTTGTGAATAGCACCTTTCACGCCGTCTTTTTGGAAATCAAATAGAGCCTTCCAAATCTCTGTATCGACTATCGCAGTTTGCTCAAAAAGCGCGGCATCCGCGTTCTGGCCAGAAATAAATTTGTCGAAAACGTGAAAAAGTGTCTTAAAGTAGATGAACTCTGGCGAGTGGTGAACATAAAGCTGTTCAAGATACCGAAGTACGGCCGCCTTGACGTCGATTACTAAAGAATCGTCATTCCAAATGCCCTCGAACCAGTCCTTTAGGTCTGATCTGTCCCTGTCACTATCGACGATTAGATTCAGTTCAATATTGGGCGTTTCCGATAATCCGAGTCCCCGACGTGTAAAATTTGAACTGCCCACGATCGCATGTTCGCGGCGCCCATCGTCGATATGGTACATCTTTCCATGCAAAAGGTGAGAGCCGGCAATGGACCTAATCTCAACTCGGCTTCTAATCCATTCAGCGCAATCGAACGCAATCTTTCGCTGGGTCAAGCGATTGGCAAGCTCAAGGGTATCATTTTCAATTGCGAAGGTTTTTCGTTCGGTTTTGTCTGGGTCCAGCGACGAAATAAATCGAGGCTCTCCAAACAGAAACTTTAACCCGCCGATCTCGTCGAGATCGCTGCGTAGTGCGTCGTAAGCGTGTATCGTGAAGTATGCTGACACGATTGACAGGCTACTGCCAGGCGTCACACGCGCCTTCAGAAACTCAGCGACAATCCCTCGTGAATGATTGTCGCGTAATCCATGCATAGTAGACAGCTTGTTCGTCAAAATCGTCCCCTGCCTATGTCTACAAACACCTGATTCGTTGAACAATGGCCATGAAATCAAATAACTATGACTGATCGGGTAATGCGGCAAGTTCGAACTTAAAAATTCACGCCCAACGTGTAGACAATGGCGAGAATTATGCACCGTCAGATTCGCCCTTCTATGGATACCCCTCGCGTGACGGTGTTTACCTCAAGCCCCATGTGGTGGTTGGCGCCTTGAAACAAGGCGCTCTGTGCCCGCCCTGACCGTTCCTCTATCCCGCGTATGAGTTTGTCGCGGTCGTCGGTATAGATCACGGCCTCGGCCTTGGCGCGGGAAATGCCGACATAGAGAACGCTCTGGTCAACGAGGTTTGTCCTGGTGCTCTCGATATGGATGAAGGCTCGGTCCGCCGTCCGTCCCTGAGCGGCGTAGGCGGTCTGAACATAAGCATGGCGGATATGCTGGTCTGACGCTTCATGGATCGACAGGGTAACGGTCTTGCCGCGCTCGGTCTTGATGGTGACGGTTTCGCGGTCCAGGTCGAGCTTGGCCACCTCGGCTTTCAGACCGTTGATCCGGGCCTGGGTGGAATTGTTGCGGGTGAATTCGATTCTGTCACCGGCGCGCAAATCGCGGTTTTGGCACTGGAATACTTCGACGCTGCCCCATTTGTCGGGCTGCCAGTTTCGCTCTTGGCCGTGTTTATCACGAAGGGCGACTATGCCTTTGTCGGCATCAATCCGCGCCACCTCGAAAGCCGTTCCGCGCTCGATTCCATGGGCGGCGTCGGCCTTGTTGAATATAACCACGTCGCCGGGTTCATAGGCCTTGGCCTGTCTGATCTCGGCCCTAGTCATGTCTTTCTGGTTCAAGGTGCGCATGGTTATGGCTTGGTCTCCAAGCTCGCCCTTGTCAGCGAGGGCGGCTCTAATCCGGTAGGTCAGGAGATCGCGGCCTTCACGTGAAGGGTCAATTACGATGGTCTTACGCCGCTCGTCCCTGCTGAGTGTGGCGTAAGCGTCAGCTATAGCTCCCATACGGTCGGAGGCGGTGGCGTGCTCCATCACACGGCCACCGCCGCGATCAAGCGCATCGAGAGCCAGTTTTGCTTGACCCTTGATGGAATGTTCAACGGCCTCAAGCGTTAGTTCATTAGTTTGGCGCACAACCTTTTCCAACTTGAAGGTCGGCATCCCGGCTTCCTGAAGCTGGCGGAAGGCCGCGCCGGCGCCGACAGAATTTAGCTGCTTGTAATCTCCGACGAGAACCGTCTTGGCTGCGCGCTTCTCGGCGGCTTCCAGCAGGCGCGTCATGTCACACGCTGAAATGAGGCTGGCCTCATCGATCAGCCAGATTTGCCGGTTATTGGCATTTGGCTCAGTTTGCCGCTCCATAAGGCGAAGATGACGCTCGACGGTGACGGCCGGGACATTCAGGGCATTGCCAAGCGTCTGTGCTGCAGATGCGGAAGGGGCCATTGCCTTGACATCAAATCCCGCTGCCCGCGCCGCATCGGCATATGTCGCCAATACGGTCGTCGTCTTGGCGGTCCCGGCATAGCCCTGAACGGCGGTAACGGCATGGCTACTTGTCAGCAAACCTTTGGTCGCCTGCCTCTGGTCGTCGGTCCAGCGAAAGCCCTGATCTTGGGAATTTCTCGCCGCTATCGCTACGATCTCGGCGGCCTTAATGGGGAAGGCGATGGCCTCGGCTCCATGCCTGCCGCGCATTTCGCCATGCAATAGCCGCTGCTCGTAGTCGAGATTAGCGCGAGTGGTGTAGCCCTGATTTTTCCGACCCTGGCGGTTGATGAAGGTGCGAGGTACAAGCTCGCCACGCTCCACGGCTTGCACCATTGCTTCGCGGATGACGGCATTTTCCACCTTGCCCATGCCGAAGCGGCCGGCCTCCTTCTGGAGGTCTACGCTGGAAAACACAGCCTGGCGCTCACCCAATTTGCTATGGGCGAAGGCTACCGCCGTATGCGCCAGGGTCTCGGCTTCTCCCTGTATAATGAGCGCGCGCCGGTCGTCTTGGGCCAGATGCTCTGCCGCATGCACAACGCCCTGACGCTTGGCCTGGTCGAAGCCCAATTCATCAGCCTTGTCTCGCCAGCCTTGCACCAGACCGGCCCGGTCGATCTCTCCCTTGGCCTCGCGGGTGTCGAGCGCGGCGATCTGTTTTTCTTCGGCGGACGCCGACGCGCGATCCTTGCCGCGCGCTTCAAGATGTTTCTCGATTTGCGAAGACCGCTCGCTGAAAGCCAGCAACAAGTCTCGGCTTAAGCCCTTGATCTCAAAGTTTGAGTCCTTGCCGACCTCGATCTCGTAACCCAATTGAACAACCCGGTGCGCTAATTCTTGCCGATATATCTCACCGGCGGCTTTCTGGATTTGGTACAGAGGGCGTGATTCCAGACTGCGCCACGTGCCGTCCTCATCCTGTGTCATATTCAATATGACATTGTGGGTATGAAGTTGCGGGTCTTCCTCGCGGCTGGTCTGGTGCAGGAACGACGCTATGACCAGGTTGCCGGTCTGGACATGTTCAACGCCATCCTCGCCCCGGACACGGGTCTCTGCCGCAAATTCCTCGATGAACGCCATTGTGACCTCGACGGCCTCGGCGTGGGCCTCAACCAGACGTTCGTCGCCGGACACCAATGCCATGACCGATACGGACTTCGGTGCGGACAGGGTTACATCCCAACCGGGCCTGTGCTCCAGGACATCGGATTTGTTGGTTCCCAAGGTCGTGCCATCGGGCAAATTGCCGTCCAGCAATTCCTTGAAGGTCTCCCGATCAACCTCGGACTCAAGGTCAAGCGCTCTTGCCCCTTCGCCATGCCATTCTGACGGCGATACGCCGCCCTCACTATAATAGTCGTCGGATTCGAAATAGCTGGCGGCCTGGCCGGAACTGCGGATAGCGGAAATGGTGGCGACCATCAGACCGGCCCTCCGGTTGGTAAGACGGGCGGCGTGTCGTCGTCATCGTCATGGCGCTTCTTGCGGCCCCAATAGGTGTCCGCGATGTCGCCGGGGATGAAGGCCGGATGTCCTGGCTCGCCACGGGCTACGATGTGGTCATTGCTCAACCGGATCAGGGCAATCGGCAAGCCGTCCGGCAATTGCAGATAGCCGGTGTACGGCGGAAGCCGTAGCTGGGATTCGATGACGGCGGGCCTGAGTTGGCGGGTGGTGCCAAGGCTCGTCCGGCCCTTACCGTGCTCAAAATCCATATTGTCGGTAGCGGCGCGGATTTCGATTTCAACGTCGCCAAGCGTCTTGCTGATCCAAAGCCGTGTATCGGAATCGATGGTCTGCAAAAACAACTTGGTGTTGGCGCAGCCCAACATCGCCTCTGCGCCCTCGCGTCCGTAGCGGTCGTGCATTTGGCCGATACTCTGGAAGGTAATGACGACGGACGCACCGAACTTTCGGCCCTGTGGCAAGAGCCGTAATAGCTGATCGACCCTCGGAATGTCCGGTAACTCGTCCAGCAGCATCCACACGCGGCGGGTTTTGCTCACCTCCAGCCCCAAGATCGACGTGGCGGCACAATCGAGCCAACAGGCCATAAGCGGCTTCATCGCCTCGAAATAATCCTCCTTGCGCTGAACGAAGACCCAGGGCTTGCGGCCTGGTAAGGCGTCCAGCCCCGTGAAGAAGGTGCGGAAGCTGAATGATCCGCCATCCCCTGGCCCGGTGCGCAGATGTTGCAGAATGGCGGCGGCCTTGGTCAGCATGAACAGGACCGATCCTGTCGCCCTGTCGGCATCCTCGGCGAAGATGCGCGATGACGACGTATCCTGAAGCCAGGTCTTCAGGTCGTCTTTCGACATGGACTGAACGGCCTGGATCAGGTTGGCGATGTCGGTCTTGCCCTCCTGCCAGAGGGTCCGCATCATGTTTGCCAGCAGGTTACGGCCTGCCGTCGTCCAGACGCTATCCTCCCTGGAACCGGAATCGGTGATCAGTTGCGCAGCGATGCGGTCAGCATCGGCCGGATGGCTGATCTCGCTGAACGGGTTCCAGTAAGTGCCGCGCGCGTCAAACGGATTGAGAATGATGTCGCCGCGCGACGGGTCATAATAATGCGCGACGAATTCGCCGCTGGTATCATAGACAATGGCGCAGTCGCCTCTGGCTTCAATGGCGTCCAGCATCTGGCGAAGGACTGTTGTCTTGCCGGCGCCCGTCGTGCCGATCAAGGCGGCGTGACGGGTTTCCATGTTGGATGGCCAAGATACGGGGCCGATCCTGACCGGGTGTGGCCCCACAAGGCTATGCGTGTGACGGGCCAAAACCTGCTCACCGACAATATGCGTCCCGCGCAAAACGTCGTCTTGGACAAGTTCTTCTCCGGTCGCCGATAGCCACCGCGTCCATCCGTAACATCCGGCCATGCCAGTAAGGACACCCGCCATTGCGCCAAGGCTGGCGAACAATTCAAACCGGTTAGCGCTTTGCTGATAGCCTTCGCTTGCCAAGATGATCGATGCACGGACCGACACCTGATCCTTGCCGATGGTGATATTGATCCTAGGCGGCTCAACAGTCTTGCCGACAAGCCAAACCATAAACTTGGCGTGGGCGTAGTCACCGGTGAGAGCTTGGTCGTCATTCGACACGAATGCCTTCACGGCTCCGACGGATAGCAGACAGGTCGATGCCAGCAGGATGATGGCGTAGCCGCGTAGCCTATGGCTGGCGGCTGCCAGGTTCAGGTTTTGCAGCCCTTGGCCACGTTGCAGGTTTTCGAGAACGTTTTTCATGGTTGACCGCTTACCTGTGTCTTCTGGGCCAGCGTCTTTTGGCGCTGGTAAGCTTCGGCGGCCTCTGCCGCTAAAGCCTGGTTGATTTTGGAAGGGTCGGCTTCACCCTTGAGGGCAGTGCGCTGGGCGTAGACGTATGCGCAAACCGCCGTGAACAGGGCGCGGTCGGTCATGGCTTCCATGCGCCTGACGGTGGCGCTGATTTCGCCCAGGGCGTCGGCAAGGTCGGCGCCGGTGCTCGTCGCCGCCACGCCGGGCATGACCAGCGATGCCAGCCCAGCCTCGAAAACGCGGACGCCGGCCTGGTACAGATCAAGGCCCAGGGCGGCCCCGTAAGCCTCGATCATGGCCTTTTGGCTGAGGCTGATGCGGATCGAAAACGGGTGCCGGGATGTCATGACCGGCCTGTCATGCGTATGCGCAACGCATACGTCCAACCTATTGCAACGGTTGGGAATTTTAGAAGGACGATTTGACCGTAAGCGCTGCGCATACACGTAACGCTTTGATTTCTATGAAGACACATGTGCGTAGGGTGTGATCCTCCTTTCCCCATTCTCTTTCTGATATTCTTGGCTCTGGTATATGCCTTTTGGGGCTTTCCCCCGGCTTGACCGGGACGGCGCGCAGCAAGATCAGGGGTTGTCATTGGGCGGCCTCCAATGTCTGCCCTGAAATCTCGTGCACGAGACGCTGGGCGGCCGGCCTGACCATCTTGGTAATGGCGAACGGCAGGAAGAACACCGGGAACAGGTGCCCTAAGTCCCGATGTGCGCCGATGACCTTGAACCGCGACACCCGGCCCGCGTCGTCGATTTTGGCAGCGAAGAACTGGATGCGCTTCAGATCGGAAATTTGAAGTTCTGTCTTCGCCTAGGCCCTGAAGCAGAACAACAGATTGGCGCGGACGCATTGGTCATGCTGGCGGTGCCAGACAAAGCACGCGCGCCACCCACCGTCAGTTTGAGGATGTGAAGCCACGACAAAGGGGATGGAAAAGCCGGTGGCCTTGTACTCGAATGCGACAACGGATGATTCAGGCATGGGGGTGCCTTGAGGATTTTCCATTTGGATGATCCTTCGGCCCGTGAGGGGCTGGTTAATTTGTAAGGGGAGTGAATTAGAGGCTATTCAGCCTGCGTCTTCGGTATCAGTCGATATCACACGGCTTTTTCAAGCGAGCTACTGCTTTCCATGAGACGCAAAAGCTCGCTCATTGGCACAAGTGTCTTACGGCCAATTTTGAGAATTCGAATCTTGTTCGATTTAACCTGTTCGTAGAACAGGGTTTTGCCGATGCTCATTTCACGGCAAAACTCCCTGACTGTCAGGGCCTTCACTTGGTTGGTCGGGAAGTTCGGTTGAATCACAATCGCCACCTTTCTGCGGACTATCGCGATCCGCTGCGGCGATGATGGCCTCGACAAGCTGAAGTCCGCTAGATGCTCTTTCAGGATTTTCCTGCCGCATTATTGCCACTTTTCGAATATCGTCACTTAAAATGTTCAATAATTCCGCGCCAGTATCTCGCCTGCTATCGACGAACGACTTCAAGGCGGTATGCATCCAGCTTATCAATTTAGCCATGTCTTCAGGCGTGTCAGGTTCATTTGCTATGGCATCCAAAGCGGCGAATTGAACAGCGGCCTCGGCGTCGAGATCGTCATGCGCAAAGAAGGCAGAAAACAGATTTGCTGCCTTCTCGGGGGCGATGCTGTTTAGCTCTTGGAGAAGTCTCGCATTAATGATGTCGTCATTTTTCTCGTAATGCTTCTCGACATCGATCTTTCGACAGACCATGCGCACTATCATTTCATAGTGCTGAGGCGAAATGACATAACCGTATGTGCGCCCGCGTTCGGTCAACTTGATCGGGTGGCTTTCCAGCGCTGTTTCAATCTCCGCGACCGAATAAGATCGGAAGGATGTTGTCTTTTCGGCCAGAGGCTTGGATAGCGCGTCCCGAAGCCTCTGGTATGTTTTTGCGAAATTAGTTTCGTCCATATTAGCCCCCCAAAATTGCAATGAAGAATTTGGTCGCCGTTCTATCTGGCCGACTGTCGTTGTCAGCCAGCTTTCCGCGGAAGAACTTTCGCACCGCCTTTTAGCTGATCCAGGTAGTCAGACCACCACTGCGCCATTTCAACGCGCTCGGCCCAATGCGCGCCCCGATGGTAGGCGGCGCGAATGGTGTCCTTGTCTTTGTGTGCAAGGGCTCGCTCGATGGCATCCGGTGACCATTTGTTGGATTCATTGAGCAAGGTGCTGGCCATGGCGCGAAATCCATGAGCGGTCATTTCATCGCCGGTGAAGCCCAGTCGTCGCAAGGCCGCATTGACCGTGTTTTCGGACATGGGGTCCAAAGGGGTGCGGATGGATGGAAAGACGTAGCGGCCGCCACCGGATAGCATTTTCGCTTCATCGAATAGTTCGATGGCCCGCCGGCAAAGGGGAACGGCGTGCTCTTGCCGCGCTTTCATTTTTGCGGCCGGGATGCGCCACACATTTGAAGTGAGATCGATTTCCGACCATTCAGCACGACGAAGTTCACCCGGGCGAACAAAGAGTAGTGCAGATAACTGCAAGGCAATGCGCGTTGACGGGTGGCCCTCATAACCATCGATGGCGCGCAGCATTTCGCCGGCCTTTACTGCATCAAGGATGGCGGCATGGTGTTTGGCGTTTCGCTTTGCCAGGGCGCCGCGCAAATCACGCGTCGGATCGGAGGGGGCGAGCTGATTGGCCACGGCATAGCGAAAGACCTGCCCAATAAATTGCAGCGTTCTGTGCGCCTTCTCGTCGTTTTTCGAAGCCTCGAATGGACGAACGGCGTCAAGGACTTCGTAAGGCTTTATTTCGCCAACGGGCCGATGGCCGAGGGACTTTTCGACCAGCCGCGTGAACCAGTCTCGCTTTATGATCGTAGCCTCGGCCAAGCCGTCGCGCTTGTTCTTGGCAATGTAGGCTCTCGCAACCACGCCGAAGGTATTCGCCGCTGCCACCTTGGCGGCGTGCTTGTCGCGCTGCTTCTGTTCGGCTGGATCAATGCCATTAGCCAGCATACGTCGCGCCTCGTCTCGACGCTCCCTGGCTTCTTTCAAGCTGACTTCAGGGTATGTGCCAAGCCCAAGCTTCTTTTCTATGCGCTTGGGTCGTCCCTCATCATCATTTCCGTCAATACGGTATTTCATGCGCCAAAGCATGCCGCCCGATGGCTGAACCAGAAGGAACAAACCTTTTTCGTCGGTCAATTTATAGGGCTTTGGCCCCGGTTTGGCATTGCGGATTTGGGTTACTACGATCGGCATTGGGGGCCACGCCTTTTGGAGGAATTCAAGTGGCCCCCAAAATCGCCCGGATGCAGGCGAACGAGAGCGGACACTAGCGACCGACTAGTGCCTAAACTAACAGATTTTGTTGGATTTTTCAACCTTTGGCGCACTTCGGCGAACAAGGTGATGGTGCCGCTTAGGTGACTCGAACACCTGACCCCCT
>CAMLPZ010000091.1 GCA_946482045.1 uncultured Asticcacaulis sp. | reverse complement strand
GTGATTTTCGTGCCGACGCGGGCATTGACACTACCAAGCTTGGAATTGGTGGTGTCATTGTCGTGGCCCGATACGCCGACTGAACCGTAGACGCGGCCCACGTCCTGAGCGGATGCGGCGCCAGCAGAAGCGGTCAGGGCGAGAGAGGTCGCGGCAGCGATAATAAAGGTCTTCATCTTAGTGCTCCATATATAGTCTTTTGCGTCCAGACACTCGGGAAGTGCCTGGAAGGCGCTCATTGTCGCCTAAGGGAAATATGGGCATTGCATCCGGCCATCGTGGGACCGTTTAGGGGTCGTTTTAGGGTATTTGCCGGCAAATAAGGCGATAGGGTCACACTGCCGCCATCTGTGTGGCGACGGGGGCGATATCGCCCTAATCCGGTCGCGGAATAGCCGCGATGATGAACCCCAAATGAATAGTGTCAGATTACAAATCTGCAAGAAAATCATAATGATAGGAAAATTTTGCCGTATCGGCTTTCTCCGGCCGTTCATCCGCTTCCGAATAATCCGGCCGCCGCAATTGCCGCGTCGTGCAGGCGGGCGCTGTCGGCGCTGAAGCAGCAGAAGATGACGTCGCAGTCGCCATTCTCCGCCAGGACGTCGCGGACCGTCGTAACAGCGATGCGGGCGGCGCGGTCAGGAGGAAAACGGTAGACGCCGGTCGAAATGGCCGGAAAGGCAATCGTCCGCAGCCCTTCGGCGATCGCGATATGCAGCGCGTTGCGATAACAATCCGCCAGCAGACCATCCTCGCCCTGCCCGCCGCCATACCACACCGGGCCGACCGTGTGGATGACGTGCCGTGCCTTGAGCCGGAAGCCCGGCGTCATCTTGGCCTGACCGGTCCGACAGCCATTGAGCTTAATGCACGCTTCGAGCAGTTCGGGTCCGGCGGCGCGGTGGATCGCTCCATCGACGCCGCCCCCGCCCAGCAACGATGAATTGGCGGCATTGACGACCACGTCGACATCCAGCTGCGTAATATCGCCGGTGTGGACGCGCATGGTCATGGGTTAGTTTTTTGCTTTGTCGCGATATTTAGCTGAAAACCGCTGCACACTTTTCGGCATATCGCTTAGTTCCGGATCAGGGCGTTGATCAGGGTGAACAGGCGCCGCGAGGTCTCGTGATCGATCGTCACCTTACCTGAAAGACGCTCCGTCAATAGCTCGGCGCCCTCATTGTGGACACCGCGTCGCCCCATGTCGATCGACTCGATCTGGCCGGGCGTGGCGTTCTTGAGCGCCTCGTAATAGCTTTCGCAGATCATCTTGTAGTCGCGTAAGGTGGTCTTCAAAGGCGCCAACGACAGCATGATCTTACGCGCATAGTTCGGGCCGGTGATGTCGAAGATCAGCCGGTTGTCCTCATAGGCCAGGCGCAGGTCGAACGGCCCGTCCGAGCCAGCTTCGGCCGCGCCTTCGGGCGTGAAGCTGTTCTTTTCGATCAGATCGAACATGGCGATCTTGCGCTCATGCTCGATCTGGTCCGAAGGCGCGCTTAAGGAAGCGTCGTCGATCTCGATTTTCGCAATGCGCATGTGTTATTCCACGGGGTGATTGGGACGGGACTTGGCGCGGCGGGGTGCGGCAAGGTCCAGCAGCAGTACGTCGATACATTCGACCTCGAGTCGGACGTCGCGTCCACCGCCGGCGAAATGCAGCGTCAGGACGCCAGCCGGCGCCTCCAGCGGCTCGACCGCAATGCTGAGCAGGCTCAACGGCTGATCGCGACGCGCAGGATCGATCCCACGTACCTGGACCTTCTGGACACAGTTGATGCGTAGGACGGACGGTGCGCGCAACGGTGTCGTTCCCGCCACTTCGTGGCAGAAGCGATTCATGCGCATGGTGAAGTGGCGCTCGCCCGGCACATAGGACAAGTCACCGGCCTTCAGCGCCGCATCTTGGACCAGCGCGGCCAGCGGCGGCAGGTCGTCGGCTTCGTTCGCGATCAGCCGCAGCGGCTTCGCCGGAGGTTTGCCGAACCCGAACACGTTATTCCTCTTCGTCCATGGGCGCGTCGCCCTTCAGACGCTTGATCTTCGCGCCACAGGCCGACAGCTTGCCCTCGAGGTTCTCGAAGCCGCGATCGAGGTGATAGACGCGGTTGACGATGGTCTCGCCCTTGGCCGCCAGGCCGGCGATGACCAGGCAGGCCGAGGCGCGCAGGTCGGTCGCCATCACCTGCGCGCCACGCAACTCGGCAACGCCGCGCACCCGCGCTTCGCCGCCGCTGACCGAGATGTCCGCACCCAGCCGGCCCAGTTCCGGCACATGCATGAAGCGGTTCTCGAAGATGGTCTCGCGAATGACGCTCTCGCCATCGGCAAGGGTCATCAGCGCCATGAACTGCGCCTGCAGGTCGGTCGCGAAGCCCGGATAGACGTCGGTCGTCAGATCGACGGGCTTGAGCCGGGTGCCATTGCGTTTGATCGTTACCGACAATTCGCCGTGCGTCACCACACAGCCGGCTTCGACCAGCTTGTCGAGCAGGATAGCTATGAGTTCCGGACGCACATTGGTCAGGCGGACCTCACCGCCTGCCATGGCCGCGGCCACCGCATAGGTGCCGGCTTCGATGCGGTCGCAGATGACGGCCCAGTCGGTACCGTGCAGGCTGGTGACGCCCTCGACGGTGATCGTCTTGGTGCCGGCGCCCGAGACCTTGGCGCCCATGCTGTTCAGGCATTCGGCCAGGTCGACGATTTCAGGCTCGCAGGCTGCGTTATTCAGCACGGTCGTGCCGTGGGCCAGCACTGCCGCCATAAGGGCGTGCTCGGTAGCGCCGACGCTGACGAACGGAAAATCAATCACAGCGCCCTTAAGGCCGCGCGGCGCCTGGGCAAAGACATAGCCCTCGTGCATGTCGATGTGCGCGCCCAAGGCTTCGAGCGCCTTCAGGTGCAGGTCGACCGGGCGCGCGCCGATGGTGCAGCCGCCGGGCAGCGACACCTTGGCATGACCCGTCCGCGCCAGAAGCGGCCCCAGCACGTTGAACGAGGCCCGCATCTGGCGGACCAGGTCGTAAGGCGCAAAGGATGAGGTGATTTCCGGCGTATGCAGATGCATGACCTGGCCGGCTTCGTCGGTCTCGCGGATAGCACAACCAAAACGCTGCAGAAGACGGCTGAGCAACCGGGTGTCGGCCAGGCGCGGCATATTGGTCAGGCGCACCGGTTCGGAGGTCAGGAGCGAAGCCGCCATCAGCTTGATGGCCGAGTTTTTCGCGCCCGAGACAGGAATATCCCCGAACAGAGGGCTGCCGCCCTCGATGGCAATGCGATCCATTTATGCGTCCGTAATCAGAATCCGCCACATGCGGAGAAGCGGTTCTACATGACCTGATTGCGCGCGCAACAGCCTTTATGCGCCCTCTTCAGGGTTTTCTTTCGCTTTCTCGTGAAGAGTTTGACTTTGATTTTGCCCTGGCGCTTCGCTCTTTGAGGCCGGCTCCGCTGCCGCGGCCTTACGACGACGCAGGTTCTCACGCAGCGCCTTCTCCAGCGCGGCCGCGCGGGCAGAACGATTGCCCCTGGCTGTGGCCTTCTCTGGACGGGTCTCTCTTGGCTGTTCCGGATCGCTCATGCAGGGACGGATAAAAAAAGCGGCGGATAAATGCAAGCTGCGCGATTTTTCTCTTTGTCTTTCAGAAAAGTTTGGCTATAGCCGCACGCCTCGGACCGCTTACGCGAACCGCGCCGTATTAGCTCAGTGGTAGAGCGCATCCTTGGTAAGGCTGAGGTCGGCAGTTCAATCCTGCCATACGGCACCACCGGGCCCCCGTCGGAAACGATGCGGGGCCCGACCTGTTTTCAGCCAGATGAATTAGCCTAAATAAACGAGACGCTTCTTGCCCTTGGTGGCGCGCATGTCTTCGAGATGGCCCCGGTGCTCGCCCGACTGGCGGGCGGCGGATTCGCTGCCCGCGACGTAATGTGTTTTGTCCATATCTTTCTGGATCAGGTGCGCGGCATACAGATGCCCCTGGAACAGCAAGTCGACCGCACCCGGCAAGAGCGCCAGGAACGGGCCGGCGAGCGGGATAAGCTGGGTCAATTCCTCGACCGTCGTGATGCCACTGTCGATCAGCAGGATGACAAGGCAGATGATCAGGGTGAGCGGCGAAACCTTGGCACGCATGCCCTGGATCAGCAGGAATCCGCCGGCAAGGACTGAATAGGCCGTGCTCACAGCCGGTATGGGCAAAAGCGCAAGGATACCGTCAATACCGATGATGTTGAACGGACCGATGCCGATGATCCGGTCGGA
This sequence comes from uncultured Asticcacaulis sp., assembly GCA_946482045.1. The sequence continues at coordinate 9,977 of CAMLPZ010000091.1, read as the reverse complement.
CAGCCTTTTCACCGCCTCGATCGAATCGCGAATTTTATGAAGGTCTCCGTGCGTCCTGGCAAACATCGGCCTTGTCCCCCCGCGTCAGAGATTTTATCCTTAATGATAGAGCGAGTAAGGCCGCGAAGCGCGGCCTTGTCAACATGGTTGAGGCTGGGGTCGTGCGCATTAGCAAGTTCATTTCCGCGGTATGCGTCGTCATCGCGCTGCCCATCGTCGCCACCGGCGTCATCTGCCTGCTCAATCCGATCGACGGGCTATTGTATCTTATCGATATTTTCACCCAGCCACTCCTGACAGCTTCGGTCCTGCTGACAATCGCCATCCTGCTCCTGCGCCGTTATCGGGTCGCGGCGTTCAGCGCGCTGGGCGTCGCTCTGATGCTCGTGTCGATCCTGCCGCAGACCGTACCTAACCAGGCGCCGGTCGATGAAGACGCCACTCCCCTCACCCTGGTGTGGAGCAATATGTTCGTCCAGAACCCGGTGCCGCAGAAGATCCTGCCGTGGATCGCCGAAAAGAACCCGGATATCGTCGTCCTGGTCGAGGTCACCTACAAGCAGCGCAAAGCTATGGCGGACATCCTGAAGGACTCCTACCCATACGTCACCCGCTCCAACGACATGATTATCGCCTCGCGATATCCCGTGACAACGCCGACGGCCCGCGTCCGGGGCTTTATCGCCTACAGCATGACGGTGCGCACGCCCAAAGGGCCGATCACCCTCGTGGCGGCCCATCTGACGCGGCCGTGGCCTTATACAGCCGAAGGCAAGCAGCCCTATCAGTTTGAACATCTTTATGAGGGGCTGAAATATCTGCCACGCGAGAAGATGGTGCTGGTCGGTGACTTCAACTCTTCGCCCTATGCCGCGCATTTGCGCGATTTCGCCAAACGCCGTGACATGTCCATCGCCTACGGCCTGCCAGGGACCTGGTATTCGGTACTGCCCGCCATCGGACGAGTGACGATCGACAACGTGCTGGTCAGCCGCGATCTGCACCTGTCCAATCGCCAGGTCGGCCCCAGCACAGGCTCGGACCACAGCCCAGTCTATGTCGAAATCAGACCGGCAAAGAAAATAAAGCCCTAACCCTTACGCGGGCGGCGTTTCGCCGGCTTGGGCATCGGCAGCTTCGGTTCCGCGGTGGCCTCGATCACAGCCGGGATAACCGGCTTTTCCGTTACGGGGTCAATGAGCGGACGCGTCTCGCCGGCGGACACGGCCGGTTGCCCTAGCAGGTCGAGCGTGGCCGCAGCTGCCTTTTTCGCCAGTTGGGCCGAAGCCTTTGCCGTAGCCGACGTCGCGACGCTGGTCTTGCTCGCCGCAGTTTCGACAGCCTGCACCGCAGCGTCCTGAGTTTGCGCGACGGTCTCCGTCACGGCCTCGATGGTGTCCATCATGGTGTCCTGCACGACCTCGTGCGCTTCCTCAGCCAATTCCGTAATAGGCGCACTTTCCGTTTGCGCGGTGCTGAGGCTGGTGTCAGCTATCGTCTCGGCAGCTTCGGTAGCCAAGGTTTCGGTCTTTTCCGCTGCGTCGATTGTAGCCACAACGGTATCCTCGACGATATCGGCGGCCTTTTCAACGACATCGCCCGCAAGGAGTTGCGGTTCAACGGGTTTTGGCAGGGCTTCGAAACCGGGCCATTTCAGCGCCAGCGATACGTCGCGGTCATAGATGGTATCGCCCATCGTCCGCGCCATGGCCTGCCCAAGCGACCACAAACCAATGCCAAAGCTGGCCGCCGTCCAGAACGGCGCCCACAGAGGCGATGACGCCCCGACCCAAAGGTGGAGATTTCGTTCCGCGAGTTCGCGGATATCGTCCGGCGTCGCCAGGGAAATGCGTACAGTATCGGAGTAAGTCGACATGGCCAGCCTCGCAGCGCTATATTGCGCCGCAGCATAACACGCCTCTCAACGATGTCCAATCACGACCCGGATATCTCACGAGGAGTTTAAGCGACGTCAACGCGTGCGCAGTGGCTATAGCCGCCAGGTCCGGGCTTGCCCGCTTTCCTCGCCGAAGACGGCAACGACATCACGGCCTATGGCGGCGACCACGGCGTCGAACGCCGCCGGTGCATTGACCGCCACCAGACAGCATCCATTCATCTTCATCGGGTTCCAAAGCGAGCGCAAACGCAGTTCCGTTACCAGGACGTCGGCGTCCGGCAATTCGCGTTCCAGGTGACGCAGAAAACCGTCGAAGGTCTCCAGGTCCTTGAGCGGCAGCCAGACCAAAGCGCCGGCGTCAGGCTGCGCCGCCAGCACATCGTGCAGGGTGGTGACGATGGCGGCATAGTCTCCCGGCAGTTCGAACGGCGGGTCGATCAGATACAACTGCTTGCGCGGGTCGCCATCTCCCGACAGTTCGACCGCCTTGGCATATCCATCGGACTGCACGGCCTTGCCGCGCGGAGCAATCCGATGCTGAAGCAGGGTAAAGTCATCGCTGCGCAATTCGCAGCCAATATAGGCGTCCTGGGTCGTGCTATGGTCGAGCACCAGCACAGGCGATCCAGGGTAGACCCCCACATAGTCCTTGAAGCCTGCTCCCTGATTCTTGGCGCGGACATATTGTGCCAACGGATTCAGGCTGTCCGGCACGTCCTTGCCCAAAAGATACTTGATTCCGGCCTCCGCCTCTTTCGACCGGGCAAAGTCCGGGTTGGACAGGTCGTAGAAGCCCGCGCCGGCATGGGTATCGACGACGCGCACGGCCGCCCCCTCGGCCCGCAGCATGCGCAGCCAGGCCAGCAGCGCGGCGTGCTTGGCCAGGTCGGCGAAATTGCCGGCGTGATATCCGTGGCGGTAATTCATGCAAGGGTTCTAAAGCGGCTTTCGGGCAAGCACCAGCAGGCTCTGCCCAAATAATCCTGATTTTTCCACGAAAGTGTTGGGCAACGGATAGACGATGTGGCGCTTGGACCAGATAAGCATATCCCGTACGGCCAGGGTTATCGGATTTCGCCCGAAAGCCTTCAGCATTTTCTGACGTAAACCAAACGTAATGGCTACACCATAGGGCGGCGGCGATCCGGCATAACAAACATCGAAGCCACAATCCCTCAACATCCGCGATATAGAATCGCGTGTGAACTGGTTGACGTGTTCGGGGAATATCAAGGCCTTCGACGCCGCGCCGCCTATCATGCGCTCCAGAGAGTCGTAACCCGGCACGACGACAAGAAGAGCGCCGCGCGGTTTGAGCTTGGCAATCGCGTCTTTCAGGAACGCTTTGGGATGAACTATGTGCTCAAGGATATCGAACATGGTCAACACGGCGATTTCGCCATCTTCAAAGCCCGACAGGTCACCGTCACGCATGGTCACGCCAAAGATTGTTTCGGCCGCGTGGCGCGCTTTGGCGCTTATTTCGACACCAATGGCGTCAAAGCCCAGGTCCGACAGCGCCTTCACGGTAACGCCCTGCCCTGCCCCATAGTCCACAGCCAGCCCGGAGAAGGGAATCGCCGCAAGCGCTCCGAGGAAACGCCGTAACAGGCCGACCTTGTCGGCAATGACGTTGGCGTAGTCTTCGGCGCGTTCCGACGGCAGCGCGTAGACGTCCGCGGCACTATAGTATTCGGCGAGATAAGCCTCACCCGGCCGCGGCCACATATGAACAAAACGGCAGTCCAGACATTGGCAGGTCCGGTAATATACACCCTCTACACAGGCCAGCGTGTACAGGTTGCGACGGCGTTCACCCCCGCACATCGGACAGCCAGACATATCGGAGACATCTCCCATGGGCCTCCTTTATACTGATTCCCGGTTATGGCTGCAGCGGGTACTCGCGTGCGATTTGCAACACGTCGGCCAGCAGGGCTTCGGAGGTCGGCCAGGCGCCGGCGCCCTTGCCGGTGACGTACCATGTTTCCCCGTTGTCCAATTCAATAATCGCCCGGTTCTGTTCGCCGCGCGCCCCGACCAGATAGTGATCGGCGTCGAGCACTTCCAACTTCATGGACGCTTGCAGGCCGTCATCGGTGCGGAAGCAGCGCGCGACGTAGCGCAGCCCCTTGCCTTCAGGGATGACCAGCGACTCTTCGGTAATCTGGCCGACCTCGATATGCTTGGGCGTCTCGCCCGGATAGGCGATCTCACGCAGCAGTTTCAGCTTGGCGCCAACATCCGTACCGTCGAGGTCCGCCGTCGAATCCGGCTCGGCGAAGCCCAGACGGCGCGCCTCATCCATGGCGGCGTCAAATGTCTTGCCGGACTCGACCTGGTCGATAACGAAGTTGGACGTGCCGTTCAGCACGCCACAGAAGGCCTTGATCCTGTGCGACTTGACCGCGCGGGTCAGGGCTTCGATGACAGGCGCGCCGCCACCGACGCTGGCCGAATAGGTCAGTCGGGCGCCCGACGCTTTCGCTGCGGCGCGCAGCTTATCGCCGGCGGCAGCGACCGCCTGCTTGTTGGCGCTGGTGACGCTGACGCCGGCCTTCAGGAAGCCTTCCAGCAGTTCGGCCGACGGTGACACGCCGGTGCCAATATCGACGAAGACATCAACATCCGGACGGACGAACGTCCGCGCGTCCGAGGTGAACTTTGACGCCAAAGGATGATCGCGGCGCTTGGTGGCATCGCGCACCAGGATGCGATCGACCTCGATCAGGTCGGACCACTCCAGGCATCTTTCCAGAAATTTGGAACCGACGCCACCGGCGCCCATGACAGCGATGCGGATCTTGCGCTTGAGGACCGGCGTCTTACGATACGCCGTCTGGGCGCCAAGGACCGTTTCGTACCCCTTGGCGAGGCCTGCCACCTGAACGGTCACGCCGTTGTCGGAGGCATAGCGCATGGCCTTGGACTGCACGACCGGAAAGGCGATCTTGATGGCTTCGGCCCAGTCAAGGCTCTCATAGGGCTTGGCCGAGTCGCCAACGGTCGCCGGGTCGGCGTCGTAAACCGCATCGACGTCCTTGATCAGACGCACAGGCACGTCCAGCGCCTTGGCGATGTAGACGGCCGTCAGGTCGGAACCGCCGCGGCCGAGCAGGACCGGCTCGCCATCGGCGTTTTCAGCAACATAGCCTGGCACGACGACCAGATCGACGCGCTCCAGGTCACGCCGCAACACTTCCGGTTTTACGGAAACGGGGTTGGCATTGAGGTGTTCACCGTCAGCAATCAGACCGATCTCATAGGCCGAGCGGAACTGCGTCACGATGCCTGACCGCTCGCACGCCATGGCGAATAGCGTCGCGGCGCGCATCTCACCGGTCGCCACCAGGTGCGGCGTCGCCGAGCTGGTCGAGGCCTGCGTATAAGCGCCGGCCAGGCGCAGGAGCTGGTCCGTCTCGCCCTTGAAGGCCGAAACAATGGCGACGACCTTACGGGCGTCACGAACATAGCGGTAGATTTCGGATACGGCGCGCTGAAGGGCGCTTTCCGACACCAGGACCGAACCACCGAATTTGACGACGAGAATGGACATGCATTTCCCCGAGATTTGTCGCAGGTCGCTATAAGACTTTCGCCGAAAGGCCAAGAAGAATCTTGCCCCTCCTCGCAACTATCGCCATACCCGCACAATGCCCCGTCTCAGTGTTTCCAGTCTTAGTGTTTCCAGTCGTGCCTACGCCCTGTTGATCATCACGACGCTGATCTGGGCGGGGAACAGTGTCGCCGGCAAGATCGGCGCCGGGCACGTCCACCCCTTCCTGCTAACCGCCCTGCGCTGGCTACTGGCCGTGCTAATCATCATACCACTGGCCTGGCCGAAGCTGAAACGTGACTGGCCGGTGATCAAACGGCACTGGCCGCTGCTGATCCTCTACGGCATATTCGGCTTCGGCCTGTTCAACCTGCTGCTCTATACGGCGCTGAACTATGCCAATGTCGTCAATGTCATGATCGAGCAAGCGGCCATTCCGCTGCTGATCTTCCTCGGCAATTTCGCCCTCTTCCGCGTCAAGGCAACGGTGGCACAACTGGCGGGTTTCGGGCTGACCCTAGCCGGCGTGATCGTCACCGCAAGCCACGGCGATCCGTCGCGTCTGCTTAGGCTCGAAGTCAACATCGGCGATGCCCTGATGCTGCTAGCTGTCGTCATCTATGCCGGCTACACCGTTACGCTGAAATGGAAGCCACCCGTCCATTGGCAGACGCTGATCGCCATCCCGTGCATCGGCGCGGTGATCGCTTGCGTGCCTTTTCTCCTATGGACCTACAGTCACGAGCCGTTTGTCTGGCCGGATGCGACAGGCTGGGGCGTAATTGTCTATGCCTGCGTCTTTGCCTCGCTGGTGGCATCGGGCACCTATGTCGCCGGCATCGAACTGATCGGCGCCAATCGCGCGGGGCTGTTCATCAACCTACTGCCGGTGTTCGGCGTCATGCTGTCGGTCATCATCCTGCGCGCACCGCTCGAAGGCTTCCACCTGGTGGCGATGGCTCTGGTTATCAGCGGCATTGTGCTGTCGGAATGGAGCCGGGCTAGGTCTTCATCCCCTTCACCGCGCTAAAAAATAAACTGTCAGGTAGCAACGCAAGCAGTTTGGCGCTCAGAGAAAACGCCGCTGGGAAATGGATTTCGAAGCGTTTGCTGTTCAACCCCCTGGCGATGATCTTTGCCGCTGTCTCGGCGGATATCTTCATGGGCATGTCGAAGTCGTTCTTGTCGGTCAGGCGCGAGGTGACGAAGCCCGGATTGATGATCTTGATGTCGAACCTGTGCCCCCATTCGGCGCGCAGGGAGTTGGCCAGCGAAATGACGCCGGCCTTGGTAGCGGCATAGGGCTGGGCATTGGGTAGCCCACGGTAACCGGCTACGCTGCCACACAGCACAATCTGCCCGCCGCTCTGCGCTTTCATCAAACTCAAGGCTGTCTCGACCGTGTTGAAAGCGCCCGCCAGATTGATATCGATGATCTGGCGAGTTTCCTTCAGATCAAGTCCGCCAAGCTTCATCGGCGTATAGGCTCCGGCCATGAAGATGATGCGGTCAATCTGCGTCCAGGCGTGAAAAAGCTGCTGGGCGGCCGACATCAGCGTTGCGATATCGGTGACGTCGGCGGTTAAAGCCATGTGTCCGTGACCACTGAGTCGCGTTCTCACCACCTCCAGAGCCTGAGCGTTGCGTGCGGTCACACAGACCGTTTCACCGCGTCTGGCCAGTTCAACGGCCAGGGCTTCGCCGATGCCGCTCGATGCCCCGATAATCCAGGTGTTGGTCATGCGCCCATACCAAGCAACTTCTTGCGCAATGCCGGCTGCGATGTTTTCGCGCCGAGCCAGATGTCGAAGAACGCGCGCCCGAAGGCCGGATCTTCGACCCGGCCGATGACCCTGGCACTTTGATAAAAGCTGGTAGCGCCATCGGCATGCCGCACGCCCGTCAGGGTCGTGCCCTTCGCTACATCCGGGAACATATCGGCCATTGCCTCTCCCCATGCCGTAAGCTGGGCCTCGCCGTGGCCGCCCTGCCGGCGCATCTGCTCAACCGAACTGCGGGCAATATCGCGGCCTTTGAGATTGCGAAGATAAGTGAGTTTAAGCGCAAACGGCTTGGCCGTCGAATAGACGCCGCCGGGAGCATAAAGCGCAGCGTCGAAAACCGGCAAGGTCAGGTAGGTCATCCGCCCTGCCCCGACCTTCTGCGCATCCGGGACGTGCTTCACCGGATCGGCCAAGGCCGGCGCGGCACCAAGACAAAGAGCGGCGAAACTCAAAACAATGTGACGACGGTGCATTGGGCTTTCCTTTCCGATCACCGGCTGCATACGTCTGGTTCGCCCGCCCGGATTGCTGATCCCCTTGCTTTTCAACCGAGGCCGAACCATGTAAGGGAACAAATGATGAAAAAGATAAAGCAAGAGAAGGTTCGGCTGCCGCAGGGGCTGCCCGACGATCAAACCCTTCTGAAGACCCTGCAGGAAAATCGCGAACTCGACCTTTCCGACATTGCCCGCATGTATGGCCTCAAGGGTGAGGACCGCCGTGCATTGCGCCATCGCCTGAAAGCCCTCTCCGAAGCCGGCAAGCTCGACAAGCGCGGCCGCAAGACCTTCGGCGCCATGGGGCAACTGCCCGAAACCGGTGTTGTCGAAGTCGTCGAGCGCGATATAGATGGTGAGCTTTGGGTCAAATGGGGGAAACCCGAAGAATCCAAGACACCTTTGGCCCGCCTGGCACCGCTCAAGAAAAGCGTCCAGCAAATGCCGCCGAAACTCTATGACCGCCTCTATGTCCGCTTCGAGAAGGTCCCGGATGGCTGGGTCGCCCATCTCGTCAAGGTGCTCGACCAGGACGCACCGCGCCTCGTCGGCGTGGTTCGCAAGGGCCGCCGTGAAATCCGCCTGGAAAGCGTCAACCGCAAGGAAAAAGACAGCTATGTCCTGACCGGCGCCAAGATCGAGGAACTGGAAGACGGCGATGTCGTACTGGCGGCGCCGGCCGGCGGAAATCACCGCTATGGTCCCAAGCCGGTCCGCGTCGTCGAGGTCATCGGCAAGGAGGACAGCCCGCGCATCGCCTCGATCATGGCGATCCACAGCCACGGCCTGCCTGTCGGTTTCCAGTCGTCGACCGAGGACGAGGCCAAGTCCGCCAAGGCGCCCGATCTGGGCCGCCGGACCGACCTGCGCGACCTGCCTTTCATCACGATTGACCCCGTCGACGCCAAGGACCATGACGACGCCGTCTATGCTCACGCCGACGACGATGCCGCCAATCCCGGCGGCTATGTCGTCTGGGTCGCGATCGCCGATGTGGCGCACTACGTGACGCCAGGCTCTTCGCTCGATCGCGACGCGCGCGATAAGGGCAATTCGACCTATTTCCCCGACCGCGTCGAACCCATGCTGCCGCACTTCCTGTCGTCGGGCCTGTGCTCGCTGCAGGAAGGCGAGAACCGCGCCACATTAGCCGTGCGTATGGTCTTCGACGCTTCTGGCAAGAAGACCGGCCACAAGTTCGTCCGCGGCCTGATGCGTTCGGCTGCCAAACTTAGCTATGAGCAGGCGCAGGCCGCGATCGACGGCACGACTGACGACAAGACCGGCCCGATCCTTGAGACGCTTTTGAAGCCCCTGTGGGCGGCGCACGCCTGCCTGACCAAGGGCCGCAAGGCGCGCCAGCCCCTGGCCATCAATTCACCGGAACGCCGCGTCCACCTCGATGCGGACGGCAATGTCGTCAGGATCGAGCCACGCATCAGCCTCGACGCCATGCAACTCATCGAAGAGATGATGATCCAGGCCAATGTCAGCGCCGCCGAGGAACTGGAAAAGCACCGCACGCCGCTGATCTACCGCGTCCACGAGGCGCCTTCGATGGAGAAGATCGGTAACCTGGCCGACTTCCTGGGCACGCTCGGCCTTCCGTGGAACAAGGGCGAGCCGCCGCGCACCGACCGCTTCAACCGCCTGCTGGAGCAGGCCAAGGACACGGAAAATGCCGAGATCATCAACGAAGTCGTCCTGCGCACCCAGATGCAGGCCCATTACAGCGCCGAGAACTACGGCCACTTCGGCCTGAACCTCGACAAGTACGCCCACTTCACCTCGCCGATCCGTCGTTATGCCGACTTGGTCGTGCACCGGGCGCTGATCCGCGCGCTGAAACTCGGCGACGATGGCCTGACCGACTACGACATCAAGACGATGGCCGACACGGCCGACCATATCACCCAGACCGAGCGCCGGTCGATGCAGGCCGAACGCGAAGCGATCGAGCGCTATATCGCCGCCTATCTGCATGACAAGGTCGGCGCATCCTTCCGCGGACGGATCACCGGTGTGACGCGCTTTGGCCTGTTCGTGAAGCTCAACGACACGGGCGCCGACGGCCTGGTTCCGGTCTCGAGCCTCGGCAACGACTACTACGTCCATGACGACGTTCAGCACGCCCTGATCGGCGAACGCTCCGGCACACGCTGGCGGCTGGGGGCCGAAGTCGAGGTCGAACTGTCCGAAGCCGTGCCGATCACCGGCGGCCTTTTGTTCAAGATGCTGTC
>CAMLPZ010000090.1 GCA_946482045.1 uncultured Asticcacaulis sp. | reverse complement strand
ATGATCATGGTGAAGGCGCACAGTGCGATCGACACGATGCTGAAGAAGGCCAGGTAGATGTGCTTGACGTTAATGCCCCAGGGTAACCACATCGTTTTCGGCCGTTGATGATGCCTTCTGCCCATATTATCCCAGCTGGCGGGTCACCGGCCCACTGGAATTCGGCGGCATGCCGAAGACGGGTCTGCTGCAGCCCGAAAGTGAACGCTAACGCGCGGGATCACAAGCAGCAATAAGTGACGCGGCGCAAAAAATAAAAAACCCGTAAGAGCGTCGCTCCTACGGGCAGTTTTGCAGGCAGGGGGAGAAATCTGGGCATGGGACCGCCCCGGAAACAATTCATGGAGCGGCGCGGAGGCTTAGCGACGGGTCAGAAGCGCCCCAAGGATGAAACCGGCACCCAGCGCGATGGCGCTGGAACGGATAGGGTTCGACTTGATTTCGGCCTCTACGGTCTGTGAAAAGCGCGAGGTTTGGTCGAGAGTCTTGTCGAGTGCGCCACGAACCCTCTGGCCGGCTTCGCTGGCATAGTCCGAAATACCGCTGAGGGCGTCCTTGCCTTCATTCGCAGCGTCCTGAGCGGCGTTGCGGAGGTCGTTCTCGGCGGACGCCTTGGTCACATTGGCGGCGGCTTTGGTGGCGGAGGACAGCATTGAAGGGACTCCTATCGTTTAACAAAAACGGTTCAGCGATGTCGGGGAGAAAATGGGGTCGCGTTCACGGAGGCCTTGTCTGAGGTCTTAGGCTAGGGGGGGCGATGAAGAGCCCCAAACCCGGCGTCCGTGAACGCGATGATGTCAGACTACAGGCCGCCTCCTCAAAGGACCATGCGCCGCGCTGGCGGCGAAAATAAAATAGCCATAAGGAGCGATCTCCCAATTTGTTGGCTATTTTGCAGGCAACGGTTTGCAGTTGTATCTTACCCTATATTTACCTCGGCCGCGGCGGTGAGGTGCGTCAATTTTATGCCGCTCCTGATAGGTTTGGAGCGATCGCACCTCGCGATGTCATTCATTTTCAGGAGGAGCTCACAATGTCAGTTAAATCGAGCATCAAGGAAACCGCAGGCGCCGCCGAAGAAGAACTGGGCGAAGCCCTGCATAATGACAAGATGGCCGAAAAGGGCCGCCGCATGCGCAACGAAGGCCGCGTCGGCAACGGCAAGATGCCCAAGGTTACCAAGGTTGGCTCCGAGAAACCGTAAGGGCTTCGACAGGAACCATAATGTCTACAAAAAAGCCTCCCGGAATGACCGGGAGGCTTTTTTGACGTCAGATTATGGCTTGCCTTAAAATACCTGCGTTATGCCGTGGTTGTGCAACAGCCTCGTGACAGGGCTGAAACTGCTGCGTGGCGGTCAGCCTCTCTTAAACTCCCAGGTGCGCCAACAGATCGCTGATCTTGATCGAGGCGAAGTGGATGCTGGAATCGGCCACTCCATACGGCATGAACAGCCAGTCCCCGACCTTCAGCGCGCCGCAGGTATAGATGACGTTCGGCACATAGCCTTCGCGGTTGTCTTCCGATGGCGACAAAAGCGGCGTCTGCGATCGGGCGATCACTTTACGCGGATCGTCCTTGTCGAGCAGCGCCGCGCCCAGCGAATAGCGGCGCACGGGGCCGACGCCGTGGGTCAGGACCAGCCAGCCCTCGTCAAGCTCGATCGGCGAGCCGCAATTGCCCATCTGCACCAGTTCCCATGGATGTTCCGGCCCCAGGATTCGCTCGCCATTGTTCCAGATCAGCCGGTCGTCGCTTTCCAGATAGAAGATGCTCTCGTGGTCGAGGCGGGTGATGGCGGCGTAACGGCCATGCAGCCGGCGCGGAAACAGGGCCAGGCCCTTGTGATTGGCTGCGGCGCCGCGGAAGGGAATCAGTTTGAAGCTGCGGAAATCGCTCGTCTCGAAGCACTCGCAGGCGATTTCGCGGCCATTGTAGGCGGTATAGCTGCCGAGATAGATCTGGCTGCCGTCCTCTTCGGTGAACTTGACCATCCGCAAATCTTCCAGCCCATTGGTCTGGGAGCGCGTCACGGGGAAGAGAACGGTTTCCGAGACCGGGCAAGCCTGGTGGCTGTGGACCGTCACGGCGCCGTCGTAAGGCAGAGGGTCCTTGGGGCGGGCGGCGACGGCGAAATCCGTTTCGGGCTTCAATTCGATCGAGCCGTCAGCATGAAAAACGCCCTCGCGGAAAGAGATGGTCGAGATATGGCCTTCGCCGACCGTGCGTGTCGACAGGATGAAATTGACCGATCCGTTGCTGGCGCCGGTCTGATCCGGGTGGACGACGATCGACGGGTTCATGACCGCCGCGGCCTGATAACTGTACTCATGGCTGAAATAGGCGCCAATCAGGGCGCGATGGTCCTCGTCGATCGCCTCCATGCCGCCGTTGATCGCCTGGATCTGGTTGAAGCGTTCCAGGAATATGCCGCGCGTCTGCCAGTGCCGGCCGGTAAAGTCGCGATTGACCTCTTCCATGACGCTGCGCACCTGTTCCGCCGACAGGTTGATAATGGCGTCGCAGATGCGCGTAACGCGCGACATGGCGCCCTTGGCGCTGTCGCGCGCACTGCTTGCGATGGCAAAGGGCAGGATGACCACCCTTTCCGGATTGGCCCGGAGCATTAACGGGCTTTGCAGCATTTCCACATGGGTTGTCTTTGTCAGCTTCGCGCCGCCGTCCATAGTTTTAAGTCCCTCTCGAAAGCCGTCCAGGCACCAAGGCGGAGGCCATGGCGCCTGACATTATCATTCGTTCGTTGGCCGCGGCATTCAGGCTTCGGAATGCGCCGGCTGTTTCGGTTTGGGTGTCGCGATCACGGGAGCCTCTTTCAGAGCGTGTGCGACTTCCGCCTTCAGTTCGGTTTTCAGCGCGGTCCAGCTCAGGTGATAGGCCAGGATCGATTCCGCGCCCTGGTTTTCGTTGCAGCCACTGACCGTCAGGCCGTCATAGCAACCGCCGTCGGCGGTCACCGTCGCCACGCTGTGGCTGTTTTTGCCCTCGAACCAAGCCCAGGCACGCAAGGCTTCCTCACGCCATTCGGGTTCACCCGTGACGCGCCAGGCGGTCAGGCAGGCCTCGATGCTGGCGATGACCTCCAGCGGTTGCTGGTCGTAGAGCGGATGGACTTCACCGTCTTCCTTGAAGCGCGAGGTCGGGACCGGCAGGAAGCAGCCTTTTATGGGTACGGTCTGCTGCTTCATAAGCCAGTCGAGCGACACCAGGCCGTTACGCAGGGTGGTGCTGTCCGACAGGAACCGGCCGGCCAGAATCAGGCCATCGCTCAGGCGGGCATTGTCGTAGGACAGGGTAGGTTCGAACCACAGGCGGTCGGGGGTTGCTGTTTCCTTGTAATAGGCATTCAGCGTGCGCGTCAGGTCGCGGACCGCCGCCTGGATATCCTGGGGCTGGCCGACAACGCCAAAGGCGCGGATCAGCGTCTTGAGCACAATGGCGCGCGAGCGCATCGATGTCCAGGTCAGGGCGCGCGGCCAGACGCGCTGGCCCAGTTCGATCGCCCAGTTGCGCAGGTCAGCCGGCAGGTCGGAGCGGGCGACGTCGACCAGGGCTTCGAAGGCGCGGGCACAGCAGTCGTTCGAGCCGCCGTCGTCCAGCCATTGCCGGTCGAAACCCATGAAGTTGCGGAAACGGCCGGTATCCGGGTTCCAGGCGTGGTTGACGAAGCCGGCGTAGGTATAGGCCAGGCGCAGTTGCTGCGCGTCCAGCTTGCCGAGTCTGGACTGGCGCGCGGCCAGGCCAAGGGCGCGGCAGTTGTCGTCGGTGCAGTATCCATGCGTGCGGTCCGGCAGGCGATACTTGCCGTGCTGATAGATGCCGGTGTCGTCGCTCATGCGCTGGATAGCATCCCAGGCAGGACGCTGTGCCGTGAAGGTGCTGCGCGCCTCGTCGACCTGGCGGCCGGCCTTAACGTCGTCTTCGGCGCGTGCGATATAGGCCTGCGCTACTGCCGACCAGCGCGACGACAGGCCGTACATGTAGGCCTTGCGTGACATGGCTTCGCGGGTGGAATCCTGCTCCATAAGTTCGGCAATTGCCCTGCCGAAGGCCCGGCTGTCGTGGAAGGGGCACAGGACACCGACACCGTTGGCGAGCGCTTCCTGGGCGTGCCAGTAGGGCGTCGAGACGACGGGCCGCCCAAGTGCGATGGCGTAGGACAGCGTGCCTGAAGTGATCTGGGTTTCGGTCAGGTACGGAGTCACGTAGACGTCGGTCGCCTGGAGAATATCGATGAGATCATTGTCATTGAGATACTTGTCGACGAAGCGTACGTGATTTTCGACACCTAGTTCGCGCGCCATGGCCTTGAGGCCGTCGCGGTACTTTTCACCCTCGTGACGAATCAGGTGCGGATGGGTGGCGCCGACGACCAGATACATGAGGTCGGGCGTGCCCTGCACGATTTCCGGCAAGGCGGAAATGATGGTCTCGATCCCCTTGTTGGGCGACAGAAGCCCAAATGTCGTCAGAACCTTGCGGCCGGAAAGATTCTGCTGGGCCTTGAAAATTTCCGTGTCCTGCAGAGGCCGGGATGGCGCGCCGTGCGGCACGATGGCGATCTTGGATTCCGGCACGCCGTAGACGCGTTTCAGGATATCGGCGCCCCGGCGCGCCATGGTGACCAGAGTTGCCGATATCCGGATAAGCCCGTCCATGACACGCTTCTGCTCTTCATTCGGGGTTTCCAGAATGGTGTGCAGCGTGGTCACGACCGGCATATTCAGCCGCTCCAGGCAATCGAGCAGGTAGGCGCCTGACGGGCCGCCATAGATGCCGAACTCGTGCTGTACGAACAGCACCTGAGTGCCTGACGCGTTCAGTTCATCGGCCAGCTTGATGTAAGCTTCGGCTTCGTTCTGCGGAATCTGTTTCGTCACTTCCGGCGGATAGTTGTAGGTGTTGCCGGGGTCGTTCATGGCGATGACGTCCCAGCGCGCGCCGGGCAGGGCCTTGTGCAGGCAGTTATACATGTCACGCGTAAAGGTTGCCAGGCCGCACTGGCGCGGCGGGAAATTGCCGATGATGGCCGTTCGGGTAAGCGAGGTGCCGATACTCTGAGCCGCGGCGATCTGGGGGATATCAATGACGGTAAAGTCTTCACCCTGGGATTTGAACGTCGTGGCTTCGAGCATTTGGACCTCTGAAAAACGGCCGCGCAAACCACGAGAGGGAAATTATCGACCTCACCTGCCGGCCGGCGTGAACTAGGAGACTGAGGGCGCAAAGACTTGCGCCGCTTCGCATCGCACAATGTCCGGCGGCGGATAAAGAATCAGTAGGAAAAGCCGGAAGTGCGGTAAGCGGCGGATGATTCCGGCGTTTTCGAATGCCATCTCAAGTGAACGTGATGGCGCACGGTAACCGCGTGATCGCAGTTTCGCTTTTTTACTGTGCTCGTAAGCGTCTTAGACGGATTCCCATTTTCCGGAAGCTTCCGACCGGAACAGGGCGTCGATGATGCGCATATTGGCGCGGGCGTCATCCATGCCATAGGGCAGTGGGACTTCTCCCAGTACGGCGCGCGAGAAGTCCTCGCTCATCCGGGTATACTGGTCCGAGATGTCCATCGCATGCACCTTCGCCGCGGCGCCGGTCAGCGATTCGCCGGTATCGATAGTGAAGATGTTAGGCTCGTCCGGCTGGGCATTGTAAGGCACAGGGACGGTCAGACGCGCGTCGGGTCCCCAAATGACGAGTTGCTGGCCGCGTGCCAGTTGCGTTGACACCGAGAAAGTCAGGTGGCGGCCGGCGCCGAAATCAAGCATGCCGCCGGTCACAACGTCGGTTTTCCATTCCGGGTGACGGCTGAAGATGGCAATGACGCGCACCGGTTCGGCTTCGAAGAAGAAGCGCCCGGCGACGATGGGATAGCAGCCGATGTCCATCAGCCCGCCGCCGCCCCATTCGACCTTGTTGCGGATATTGGCAGGGTCCTGGTTGTTGTAGCTGAAGAAGGACTGGATCATGAGAGGGGCGCCGCCCAATGCCCCGTTCCGCACCTGTTTGCGCGCCGCATTCCACTGCAGGGAATGGCGCACCATGAAGGCCTCCATGATGTGGACCTTGCCTTCGACCTCTTTCAGTTGGTCGATCTCGGCGGCGTTCAGGCTCATCGGCTTCTCGCACAGGACATGCTTGCCGGCGCGCGCGGCGGCAAGCGTCATCGGCACGTGCAGGTGGTTGGGTAGCGGATTGTAGATGGCGTCGATGTCCGGATCGGCGAACAGCGCTTCATAGGAGCCGTAGGCTTTTTCGATGCCGATGCTGCCGGCCACGCCCTGCGCGGCGGAAAGGTCCCGCGAAGCGATGGCGGCGACTTCGATATATTGGCTCTTGCGCATGCCGGGGATGACCTTGGTCACGCCGATGCGCGCGGTGGACAGGATACCCCATTTGACCGTTTTCATGCTTGCTAGTCCTGGCTTTGCCCGAATAGAGTAACCGCCATAGCGTGCGCCTTCACGCGCCGCAACCATGGAGCCCTCATGATTACCGAAATCGCCGCCCTTCGCATCGACCCTGTCCGCGCTGGCGAATTCGAAGCGGCGGTCGCCGCGGCGAAGGAACACTTCCGCACGGCGAAAGGCTGCCACGGCATGAGCCTTGAGCGCGTCATCGAGACGCCGGGCGCTTATAATCTGCGCGTCCTGTGGGAAACGGTTGAAGCGCACACGGTCGATTTCCGGAGTTCGGAGAACTTCCAGAAGTGGCGTGCCCTGGCTGGACCGTTTTTCCTGGAACCACCCGTAGTCGTGCATAGTGAAACCGTCGGCGCCTATTTCTGATTTTTTTGGCGTGCTTTTTGATCCAAAAACCGCGTCGCACTTTTTGGAAAGCGCTTTATGGCCGCTCCCACCCAACGCCTGAAGGTCGCCACCGGCTTCGCCAGTGAGGCCGGTCCACGTCCGGACAACCAGGATTTCGCCGCCGCCTATCTCGAAGGCCCGCCGCGCCACCACGGCCTGGTCGCGGCCGTCGCCGATGGTGTCGGCGGCAACAAGGGCGGACGCGTGGCGGCAGAGCTGTCGGTGCGCGCCTTCATCGATGACTATGTCAGCCAGTCAGATGCCCTTCCGCCGCGCAAGACGGCCGCTCGGGCGCTCGAAAGCATCAATCACTGGATCCATGTCCAAGGCCAGAAGGACGAGAACCTGCGCGCTATGGCGGCGGTCTTCACAGGCATCGTCATCAAGGGGCATCGCCTGCACTGTTTCCACGTTGGAGACACGCGGCTCTACCGCCTGCGCGACGGCGGTCTCAGCCAGTTGACGCGCGACCACAAGCCCGATGGCGCCGAGCAATCGAACCTGATCACCCGCGCCATCGGTCTCGAAGAGGCTGTACGCATCGACTACCGCATAGAGGATGTGCAGGCCCACGACCGCCTGCTGCTCACCAGCGACGGTGTCCACGGGCCTTTGTCGGCCAACCAGATAGAAGCCATACTGATCCAGCGCGCCTCTCCGGAAGAAACCGCACGCAAGCTGGTCTCCGAAGCCCTGGCGCACAACGGCGACGACAATACGACCGCCCTGGTTGTTGATGTGCTGGAACTGCCGCCAGCGACGCTCGAGGATCTCGACGCCGCCTTTGCCCGCCTGCCCCTACTGGAGGCGCCGGAAACGGGCGCGGTGGTCGATGATTTCCGGCTGGAGCAGCGCCTGGCCGATGGTGACTACAGCCGCGTTTTCCGCGCCCGCGACCTGAAGGAACAACGCTCCGTCCTGCTCAAATTCCCCAAGCCGGACACGATCGGTTCGGAACAGTCGGCACGCTCCGTGTTTGCACGCGAAGCGTGGGTTGCCAGCCGCGTCCAGCACGCGCTGGTCGGGGCTGTCCTGACCCTGCCGCCCGGCCGCCAGACGCGGCTCTATATCGCCCAGCCCTTCTATGAAGGCGAAACCCTGGAAGAGCGTCTGTCGCGCAAGGAAAAGATACCGGTCGAGACGGGCCTCGACATCGCCACCAGGCTGGCCAAGGGGGTCGCGGCGTTGCATCGTGCCGGCATCATCCACCGCGACATCAAGCCGGAGAATGTCATGCTGCTCAGCGACGGCGGCCTCAAGCTGATCGACCTCGGCGTGGCGCGGCTGATCCATCTCGATCCGGCGGGCCAAGTCGACCACACGCCGGGTACGCCGAACTACAAGTCGCCGGAACTTTACGATGGCCTGCCAGGCGACGAGCGTTCGGACATCTTCGCGCTCGGCGTCAGTCTCTATCGCATGTTCTCCGGCGGCGACTTCCCCTATCCGGACGCGCCAGCCTTTTCCAAACCCGTGCTCGGCCGCCCGCATGCGCTGTGGTCCAAGCGCCGGGACCTGCCGGCCTGGCTGGAAAACGTCATCCTGACGGCGATTGCGCCGGATCCGGCGGACCGGTTCCAGGATGGGTTCGAGATGGCCTATGCGTTGGAAAACGGCATGCTGTCGACGGCGCCGGCATCATTGCGCCGCGGGCGCTGGCAGGCCGATCCGGTCAAGCTGTGGCAGGCGATTTCGCTACTGCTGCTAATCGCCCTGCTGGTCGTGATGGGTATGAAAATCGGCTAAGCGATATCTAAAAGTATGCACCGGATTTTTGGCTGGATATCGCGCCGACAGAAACGCGCTTATCGATATTTGACAGCTAGGGGCAAAGTGTCCGGCGTATCTTTTACAAACGCGCAGCTAGACTTCGCAAATGCGCAACGACGCCTTGCTAGGAGAGCCAGACATGGATACGAGAGAGAAGACCCTTCCGCGTGGACCTCAGGAAACCGCAGGGCCCGACCCGTCGATCAACCCAGACGCCATCGCCGACAATCCCGGCATCGATGATGCGACCGGTTCCATTTCAGGTCTCGATTACGACGGCCCGCGCACCCTGGCGTTCAAAGACGATGAACCGGCTGGCGATGTCGGCCCGGAAGTCGGTAAGAAGCCCCTTTTCACGCGTGAACAGTGGCAGATTGTCGGCGTCGTTGCCGGTGGTATCGCTGTCGCCGGGATCGCCGGCATCCTCTATGCGCGCTCGCGCCGTCCGGAAAGCCGCATCGAGCGTTTTGCCCACCGGATCGGCCTGAACAAGTTCAACCTGTCCAAGCCGGCCTATGGCTACGGCAAGCAGGTTAAACAAGCTCGCGATCGCCTGCATCACTATGAAGGCAAGGCGCGCGAGCAAATGGCCCATTTGGAAGAGCTGGCTCGCGATCGCTTGTCGCGCATGGAGCGTCCGCATCTGTCAGATTTCCACTTCTCGGATATCCACTTCGGCCGCAGTCCGCAGAAAAAAGCGAGCGATCGCTTAATGGCTTTCTTTAAGTAAGACCTGAGACATACAACGAAAAGCCGGTCGTCGAGGCCGGCTTTTCTATCTTTCAAGCTTGGTCGCCAGGATTACCGAGGTCGTTGTGCGCTCGACGCCATCGAGCATGCCGATCCTGTCCAGCAGCTCATTCATGGCGACGCTGTCGGCGGCTTCGACTAGGACGATAATGTCGTACTCGCCGCTAATGGCGTAAATGGCCGACACCTCGGCGATGCCGGCAAGTCCCGTCTCGGCAGCCTGTCCCTGGCGCGGCAGGGTCTTGATCATCACATGGGCGCGCATCCGTGTTTTGGAGAACGCCGTACCCAGCCGAACCGTATAGCCTTCGATAATGCCTTCGGCTTCCAGCCGTTCTAGCCGGGCATAGACCTGGGCGCGTGGAATTTCGAGCAGGGCCGCCAGTTGCGATACCGGCAGCCGCGCGTCTTCACGCAGACAGGCCAGCAGGCGGCTGTCCATGGGGTCAAGTTCGGCGGAAGTCCCTTTTCGCGTGGTCATCCAGATCGTTTCTTCCCAAATCAAGTGTGTGCAAAGGGATACACGCCACGTCGGATCGATCAAGCGCTTTGACGCATGCTGGCATATTGCGCTGCATCATGTTTCTATAAATGACACGGTTTTGTGGCGGCTTCGGGGGCCTGCATGATTAAGCAATTGACAGTGGAGACCGCTGTCCGTAAATGCAAATCATTCTCAGTTTGTGAATTTCCGGCTGGGGAATGACTTCTGACATCACGGACGTATGCATGACCGGATCTGCCGGCGCCTATGATACCCGAGTGGTCATCCCGGACCTCGCGGCCTTGCCGCGTCCGGATGCCGGGGCGCGAAAGCTGGTTCTTGACGGTGAGGCGTTCGCGACCCGCTGGCGCGTGGCCGTATACGTGACGCCGGAACGCCTGGCGGGACTGGAGCAGACCCTGCGGGCGCGCGTGCAGTCATGGCTCGACCTGATCGACCGCCAGATGAGCCCCTACAAACCGCAGTCGGACCTGTGCCGCTTCAATGCCGCACGCCCGGGTAGTTTCGTGGCCCTGCCGCAGGTCATGTTGCAGGTGGTGCGTCACGCGCTCGATATCGCCCGGCTGACGGATGGCGCATTCGATCCGTCCCTGCTGTCGGCGGTCGAGATGTGGGGCTTCGGCGCCAAGGTGGTGCCTGACGACGTGCCGACGGAGGCAGAAATCCGCCGGGTGCGTGATTGCGCGCACGATTGGCGCGACCTGGTGTGGCAGGCGGATGGCCTGGTCCGCCCAGAAGGTGTCAGGCTGGATCTGTGCGCCATCGCCAAGGGCTATGCCGTCGATGGCCTGGCCCAGATGCTGAGCCTCGAACCGGGCATTTCCGCCGGGCTGGTCGAGATCGGTGGTGAACTTAAAGGCTTTGGCGTCCAGCCCGACGGCCTGCCGTGGTGGGTTGAGGTCGAATGCGCCGAAGGTCTAGGGGCCACGCAGCGCACGGTAATCGCCCTGTGCGGTCACGCCGTGGCGACCTCGGGCGACCTGCGCCGCAGCTTCGAGCACGATGGCGTCCGGCTGTCGCACACCATCGATGCGCGCACCGCCTGTCCTGTACGGCCGGAAGTGGCCAGCGCCACGGTGATCGCCCCCGATGCTTGGCGCGCCGACGCGCTGGCAACGGCGCTGATCGTCATGGGCGAGACGCGGGCGATGGATTTCGCACGGCAGGAAAAGATCGCCTGCCTGTTGCGTGTAAGGGATAACGGGGCGATGCGGGATATGATGAGTCCCGCTCTGGAGAGCTGGCTTTGACGGAATTGGGTGCATTTGTAACGCAGGATGCGACACGCTGGCTGCTGGCCGCAGCGGCGGCGCTTATCGTTCTGGTCGTCACCCTGTTGTCCTTGCGCAAGAAGCCGCAGGTCAGCGCGGCGGCGAGTGTTGAAGCGGTGAAGGAGTCGTCCGCTATCCTCGTCCTCTATGCCTCGCAGACCGGGCAGGCCGAAGCGCTGGCCCGCCGCACGGCCGCAAGTTTAACGGCTGGTGGACAGGCGGCTGTCGTCCTGTCGCTGAAGGAAGCGACACCCGATCTGTTGCAACACGCCTCGCAGGCTCTGTGCGTCGTATCGACAGCCGGCGAGGGCGATGCGCCGGACGAGGCCATGCGTTTTGAGCACACCCTGATGAAGAAGCGGGTGGAATTAGGGCAATTGACCTTCGCCATCCTGGCGCTCGGTGACCGGACGCACGGCCATTTCTGCGCTTTTGGCCATAGACTGGATGCCTGGCTAATGGAGTGCGGCGCACGGCAATTGCGCGGCTGCGTCGAGGTCGATGACCTCGATCCCAAGGCGCTGGCGAAATGGGACGGCTTTCTGTCGAGCCTCGGTGCCGGCCAGGCGGCCGAAGAAGAGGTTGTCTTTGACGACTGGCGGCTTGTGGAACGCGAGGTCCTGAACCCGGACAGCAAGGCGCAGAAACTGGTGCGCGTCGATCTTCAGCCGGTCGAGGGCGAACTCACCTGGCAGGCGGGCGACCTGGCTGAAATCATCACGCCCAAGGGGCACCGCCGCGACTATTCGATCGCCTCCCTGCCCGGCGAAGGCCCGGATAAAGGTAATGTCCGCCTGCTGGTGCGGCAAAAGTCCGAAGGCGACGGCTCAAGGCTCCTCACCGAGACCCTGCAGCCTGGAGAAACGCTCAAGCTGCGTCTGAAAACCCACAGCAACTTCCACCTGCCTGACGGTTCAGGGCCGGTCTTGCTGATCGGCGCCGGATCCGGCCTGGCGGGGCTGCGTGCCCATCTCCTGACCGCCATGGCCGCCGGGCGCCCGTGCTGGATGATCTATGGCGAGCGTAATCCGGTTACCGACGGCGGCGCGTGCGACGAACTGATTCTGTGGCAGGACAAGGGGCAACTGGCGCGTCTCGATCTCGCCTTCTCATCGGTTACCGATGGCCAGGGCCGCTACGTCCAGGACGCCCTGGTCGGCCGGACCAGGGAACTGAAGGAGTGGCTGGCCGGGGACGGTGCGGTCCTGGTCTGCGGTGGCCTTGACATGGGCCGGGCGGTCGACGCCGCCTTGCGCAGGCATCTTGGCAATGAATGGGCCGAAGATGCCATTGCCGCTGGCCGCTATCGCCGCGATCTTTATTAAGCTCAGAAACGACTTGTACGATTTTTTTCTTGAACAATCCCACCAATATGGGACAGCTTGCACGCGGCAGCTTCACAAGCATGCTGTAATCGATTACACCTAAATCACAAGACGCCGCCAGGGCAAAGCAACAAAAAACCTGACGGCCAAAGGGTTGAAACACAGGGGTTACACACATGAGTAGCGCATCCGCCGCCGCATCGTCTCAGGGCGTCCAGGGGAATGGCCCCCTGTTCGCTGCCTCCTTCGCCGCCATCGCCGCCACCTCCTTCTGCTTTATTCTGCGCGCGCTGGTCGTCGACACCTGGGGGGTCGATTTTGCCTTGACCGAAACGCAGAAGGGCGAGCTGCTGGGGGTTGGCCTGTGGCCCTTCGCCATCTCGATCGTCCTGATCTCCTTGTTCATCGACAAGATCGGCTTCAAGGCGACCTTCTGGTTCGCGGCTCTTTGCCACCTGGGCGGTCTCGGTATTCTGCTGATGGCCAATGGCTACTGGGCGCTCTATGCCGGCACATTCGTCATGGCGCTGGGCAATGGCGCGGTCGAAGCCGCAGCCAACCCCTTGATCGCCACCATCTATAATCACGACAAGCCCAAGTGGCTGAACCGCCTGCACGCCGCGTGGCCGGGTGGCATGATCCTCGGCGGCCTGCTGGCCATGGCGCTCGACCACTTTACCCCCGGCGTCGGCTGGCAGGTCAAGGTCGGTCTGATGGTCGTGCCGGTCCTGACCTACACCTTCCTGCTGCTGGGCCGTAAGTTCCCGGTGTCGGAGCGCGTCGCTTCGGGCGTTTCCTACCGCACCATGCTGGGCGAGGCCGGTTTCATCAGCGCCTTCATTCTCGGTGCCCTCATCATGCTCGAAGTCGGCCGCGTCTTCGCGCTAGACCCGATGGTCAGCTGGGGCGGCGCTGTGGCGCTCGCCGTTATCTACGCCATCTTCGCCCGTTCGCCGGGCCGTCCGCTCTATATCCTGCTCGTCCTCCTGATGATGCCGCTGGCCGTCACGGAACTGGCGACCGACAGCTGGATCTCGTCGCTGATGGCGCCGGAAATGGAGAACATCGGCCTGGCCGGCGGCTGGGTGCTGATCTACACCTCGCTGATCGTCTTCGTCATCCGTATCTTCGCCGGCACCCTGATCGAAAAGTTCAAGCCTCTGGGCGTGCTGGCCATGGCCTGCGCCCTGTCGGCCGGCGGCCTGTTCCTGATGTCGGACGCCACCGGTGGTGTGATCCTGGCGGCCGCGACCCTCTACGGCATCGGCAAGAGCTTCTTCTGGGGCACGACGCTGGCCGTCGCCTCCGAACAGTTCCCCAAGGGCGGCGCCGTCACCATCAACATGCTGGGCGGCGGCGGCATGCTGGCGGCCGGTATCCTGGGGTCGGTGCTGTTGGGCGCGGCGCAGGACCATTCGACGCGTGAAGGCCTGCGGGCACACGATACGGCCAACCAGACCAACCTGACGCAGCAATATCTCAGCGCGCCGAAGGTCAGCATCTTCGGCACCTACCAGGCGCTCGATGAGGCTAAGGTCGCGGCGGCTCCCGAAGCCGACAAGGCTGTGCTCGACGGCCTGTCGGCCAGCGCCAAGAAGGACGCGCTCAAGGAAGTGTCGCTGATCCCGGTGGTGACCGGTATCGTCTTCCTGTTGCTTATCTTCTGGTTCCAAAGCAAGGGCGGTTACAAACCGGTGATTCTAGGGCGTAACGAAGGCGAAAATATCGATGGTTAAGTCTAACAGTCCGCTTCGGCTTGCAATGGTTGGTGGTGGGCCGGGCGCCTTTATCGGCCCCGTTCACCTGAAGGCCACGGGGATGGACCGG
>CAMLPZ010000089.1 GCA_946482045.1 uncultured Asticcacaulis sp. | reverse complement strand
AGCAGGTCGGCGGACATAAAGGCCTTACGCAAAACCAAAGCAATGTGCGAAAAGTGTGCAGCGGCTTTCGCTAAACATTGCGACTAAAGAAACGGGGATATTCACCCCGCTTTTTGCGGGCAGTGCATCGGGCTGCAAATTGGCGGTTGCAAATAGGATGCTTTCGAAAAATAGCGAGGTCGCGGCAAAGCGCAAGAGCAACATTAACTTTAGCCTTGTTGCGATATCTCGCCGAAAACCGCTGCACACTTTTCGGCATATCGCTTTAATTTCGCCAAAAATCTCGGGCTAAGCTTGATGTTTACGGCCAGCCTGTTGCAAAGGTTTAACGCGACAGCTGCGCAGACATTGGCTATAAAGCTTGCTTATCGGGGCGATGGTTTGGCCTAGCGGATGACGGCCATTTCAGTGAGGATTACGTAATTATGGCTATGGGCAAGTTCCCAGGTGCGGGAAAGGGCGGCCGTTCACCGCTTCAGGCCGTGTTGTACTGGGGAACCGTGGGACTGATCTGGATGGTCATGTTCGGCGTCGTTTTCCTGGGCGTCATGGCCCTTGATCTCCCCGACACGTCGTCGCTCTACAAGACCGAGCGCCAGCCCTCGATCACCTATCTCGACCGCTCCGGCGCCCTGATCGCCGTGCGCGGCAGCCAGTATGCGCCGCCCGTCGATGTTACCGAACTGCCGAGCTATGTGCCGATGGCTTTTGTGGTCATCGAGGACAAGCGCTTCTTCCACCATATCGGCTTCGACCCCATGGGCATGGGGCGCGCCGTCGTGCGCAACATGATGAAGAAAAAGGGCGCCAACCTGGCGGGTGGATCGACCATCACCCAGCAGCTGGCGCGTAACCTGTTCCTCAGCGCCAACCAGAACATGAAGCGCAAGGTCCAGGAACTGATGCTCGCCGTCTGGCTCGAGCACAAGTTCACCAAGAAGGAAATCCTGGGTCTCTACCTCAACCGCGTCTATTTCGGCGGTGGCGCCTATGGCATCGAGGCGGCGGCGCAGCGCTATTTCAACAAGGAAGCCAAGGACCTCAGCGTCGGTGAGGCCGCCATGCTGGCCGGCCTGATGAAGGCGCCCAACTCCTATTCGCCCCTGTCGGACAAGGAACGCGCCGGCAAGCGCGCCACCATCGTCCTCAAGGAGATGCTGGACGACAAGGCGATCACGCAGGAACAGTACGAAGAGGCCCTGTCCAAGCCGATCAACGTCTCGAAGACCCTGGCGACCTCGCACGCCCAATATTTCATCGACTGGCTCGATTCTAACATCCGCACCCTGGTCGGCGAGCCCAAGGAAGATATGATTGTCGAAACGACGCTGGACCTGCCGATCCAGACCGACGCCGAGCGTGCTGTCCAGCAGATCATGGCCCGCGACGCCAAGAAGGGTGTCGAGCAGGCCGCGGTAGTCTCGGTCGATGGCGAAGGCCGCATCCGCGCCCTGATCGGCGGCGTGTCCTACGCGGAATCGCAGTTCAACCGCGCCACCAACGCCTATCGTCAGGCGGGTTCGTCGTGGAAGCCCTTCGTTTATCTGGCGGCCATGGAAGCCGGCTACCAGCCGACGACGCCTGTGGTCGATGAGCCGTACAGCATCGGCGACTGGTCGCCGGAAAACTACACCAAGAAGTATATGGGCCTGATCGATCTCCAGACGGCCCTGGCGCAGTCGATCAATACGGTCGCCGCCCGCCTGGCCAACGATGTCGGCCGTGACCGCGTCGCCGCAGCTGCTCGCCGAATGGGCATTACGTCGAAGATCAATACCGATCCCGCCATGGCGCTGGGGACGTCGGAAGTGTCGCCGATCGAAATGGCCCAGGCCTACGTGCCGTTCTCCAACGGCGGCTTCAAGGCGACAGCGCACGGCATCATTCGCATTCGCACCGCCCAGGGCAAGCTGCTCTATCAGTACCGCGAGTCGAACCAGGATGGCGGCCGCGTCCAGGTCGTCAACAACCCGCCGCTGGTCTACATGAACCAGATGTTGCGCGGCGTCGTCCAGCACGGTACCGGTTCGGGCGTCAACCTGCCGGGTTATGACCTGGCCGGCAAGACGGGCACGACCAGCGACTATCGCGACGCCTGGTTTGCTGGGTATACCGGCGGCTTCGTCACCGTGGTCTGGGTCGGCCGCGACGACAACACGCCGATGAAGGGCAAGGTCACCGGCGGCGGCACGCCCGCGGCGATCTGGAAGACCTATATGGGTTCGGCGCTGCGCCGCATCCAGGTCAGCCCGATCCCGGTCGGGCCGGCGGATTCGCAGCTTGGCACGGTGGCCCAGGACGCGCTCGATGCGCTGCTGGGGACGCAGGCTGGTCAGGTGCCGTCGTCTCAGGCGGCCAATGACAATGGTCTGCCGCCGATTGTCACCATGAAGCCGATTCCGAATCCGGAAGAGAAAGATGAGAAGAGGGAGCCGTCTCTGGACGACGTGTTCTCACGGGCGCAGCAGGGTAATCAGTAAGGGTTTGTTGGGATGAGGAGCGTCCGTTTGCTCTTGGAGTAAACGGAATGTAATCGATACTAAATGTATCGATTACCGCGACGAACGCCCGAAGCTACGCGGAGGGCGGGCCCGACACAGGCTTCACTGATACCTGAACAGTTCGTGCCCGCGCTTTTTCAACCAATCGCGATGCGGCTTGTACACACCGCCAAACACTTCCGTCACGCAATTCCAGAAGGCCGGACTGTGGTCGGGATGCCGGAGATGCGCCACCTCGTGCGCCACCAGGTACTGACGCACCTGTGGCGGCGCCATGACGATACGCCAGCTGTAGCGGATGGTTTTGCGGCTGGGCGTACACGATCCCCATCGGCCTTTCGGATCGTTGAGCGATACCTTGACACCCGTCACCCCCAGCTTGGCAGCATAGGTGTCGGTTTCCGCCTGAAGCGTCTTGGCCGCCAGTTGCTTGAGATACCGCTCGATCCGCTTGGCATATGTCGCGCCGTCACCGCTGGTCACCAGTCGCCACGATCCGTCTTCAGCCTGCTCGGCCTTGGGCGTAATTACCCCGGCACGCTCGGCCAGCGTGACGGCATGCCCCTTGATGGAAATGACAGCGCCGGGTGCGAATGACTGGGGCTTCTCCTGCCCGCGCCGGGTCTGCAATATCCAGTCGTGGCGCGTGCGGGCGAACTCGACGGCGTCCTTCAGGTGCTTGGGGCGCGGCGCTGTGACGATGGCGTCGCCGGTCTTGTTGTCGATGCGCAGGGAAATACGACGGGCGCGGGCATTGACCCGCAGACGCAGCGTATAGTCGCCGAAATCTAGGCTCTGGCCGGGTTCGTACTCAGATTTAACTGAGAACATCATTTTTGGCGATGAAATCGCGGATGCGCGGATAGATCTCGTCGCGGAACCGTCGGCCATTGAAGACGCCGTAGTGGCCGGCGCCCTTCTGAACGTACAGTTCCTTCTTGGCGTCCGGAATGTTCGGGCACATGGCATGCGCGGCCTGGGTCTGGCCGACACCGGAGATGTCGTCCTTCTCGCCTTCGACCGTCATCAGGGCGATATCGGTCACTGCCTTTAGGTCGACGACACGGCCATCGTGGATCAACTCACCCTTGGGCAGTGCGAACTTTTGGAACACCAGGTCGATGGTCTGGAGGTAGAATTCCTCGGTCAGGTCCAGCACCGACAGGTATTCGTCGTAGAACTCCAGGTGCTTCTGCGTGCCGTCGCCGTCGTTTTCGACCAGAGAATTGAAATATTCCCAGTGGGCGTCGGTGTGGCGCTCCTCGTTCATGCTCATGAACGAATAGAGTTGGACGAAGCCCGGATAGACTCGGCGGCCAACGCCCGGATAGGGGGGCGGCACGGTGTGGATCATGTTCGACCGGAACCAGGTGAACGGCTTTTCCTGGGCCAGATTGTTGGTCACGGTCGGATTGAAGCGCGCATCGATCGGCGACCCCATGAAGGTCATCGAAGCCGGCCGGCACGGATCGTTGTCCTCAGCCATCAGACAGGCGGCGGCCAGCACCGGTGGTCCCGGTTGGCAGACGGCGACAACGTGGACGCGGCTGCCGATGACGGTCAGTATGTCGCGGATATGGTCGATGAAGGATTGGAAGTCGAAACGGCCTTCCAGAACTGGCACCTGGCGGGCATTGGCCCAGTCAGTGATATAGACGTCATGGTCGATCAGGAACTGTTGGACCGTGCCGCGCAACAGCGTCGCATAGTGGCCGGACAGGGGCGCGACAATCAGGACGGCGGGCGCGGCCGTGCGCTTGCCGGCGCGACGGAGGTCGGAATTGTCGCGCTGGAAGCGCAGCAGGCGGCACCACGGGCTGTCCCAATCCTCGATGATCGAGACGCGGACATCCTTGTCATTGATGACGATCTTGTCGAAGCCCCACTCGGGCTTGCCGTAACGCTTGGTGACGTTGGAAAACAGCTCGGCCGACGCATAGAGGGTACGGCCAATGGCAGTATCCGAAGCCGGGTTGAGCTTGGAACCCCAGAAGTCCCGGGTCATCTGCGCCAAGGCACGGAACGGGGCCGCGCCGTAATAGGCATATTCGTGCAGGGAGTAGAGCATCTGGATCTGTACCGGTTACTGAGCGTATAGCTAACACTATCATGGCCGTGCTGCCAAATGGTTACACGGCTGTTCAAATTATATTGTGCTGCAACATACGAAAAATAAGCGGGCGTGCGATGTTTACGCTGAAAAACTGCTCAGTACGGTGAGCGCATGATCTCGCGGATCATTTTCGCGCTCTTTTCCGGCGGCAGGTCTTCGGCCAGCGGGGCATTGAAATTGCCCTTGGGATCCATCAGGTAGACGATGGACGTGTGGTTGAAGGTGTAGCTGTCGGCATCGCCCTTTTTTTCGGCGGTGGCGCCATAGGCCTTGGTAACCGCATCGATCTGGGCTTGCGTGCCCGTCAGGCCGATGACGCCCTTCGGGAAGCCGCCGCTCTCCAGATAGGCCTTGAGGTTGGCCGGCGTGTCGCGCGCCGGATCGACCGAGATAAAGACGATCTGCAGGTCCTTAGCCTTGTCGCCCATGGCCGCCTTGGTGCGCGCCAGCGATTGCAGCGTCAGCGGACAGATGTCGGGGCAGTAGGTGTAGCCAAAAAAGACCGCCGTCCATTTCCCCTTCAGGATCGATTCGTCGACCGTGCGGCCGTTCTGGTCGGTCAGGGTGAAGGCGCCACCCAATTGCCGGGCGTTGGGATCGATCTCGCTTGTCACCATGCGCGGTCCGGTCAGGGTCTGATACCAGCTAAAGGCGGCGAGGCCCGCCAGAAGCACGAAGGCCGCGGCTATGATGCCGATGCGTATTTTTGTCATCTGTTTCACGGGCGTCGCTTCAGGCTATAAGGCAGGATCTAACACAGGGAGTATCGATGTCGGGCCGGACCCTAAATCGCCTTCAGTCCTTTTTCAACGGTGACGATGCCGCACCCCTGACCCTGACCGAAGGCCGCGACCACCTGCGCCTGCGCACCCTGGTCCTGCTGCGCTGGTTGGCGATCCTGGGCCAGACGGGCATGGTCCTGTTGATTGCCTACGTTTTCGGCTTCCAGATCCGGCTGTGGACGTGCCTGGCCATCATCATGGCCAGCGCCTGGCTGAACCTGGTCCTGACCCTTAACCGGCGCAATGCGCATCGCATGCACGGCTGGGAAGCGGCGATCCAGCTGTCGTTCGACGCCCTGCAACTGACGGCGCTGCTGGGCGTGACGGGCGGGCTCAACAATCCCTTCTGCCTGATGCTGGTGGCGCCGGCGACGGTCGCCGCCGCCAACCTGCCGACGCGCTTCGCCCTGCCGGTGATAGGGGTGGCCATTGCATCCGCTTTCGGCCTGGCTTTCTGGTCGCTGGAATTGCCGTGGTTGCCGGGCCAGAGCTTCGAACTTCCCGACATCTACCGCTATGGCTTCCTGAGTGCCATCATCGTCGGCATCGCTTTCACGGCGGGCTATTCCTGGCAGGCTGCGCTGGAAGCGACCAAGATGGAGCAGGCCCTGTCCGCAACCCAGGCCGTACTGGAAAAGGAACACCGCCTGAGCGCCTTGGGTAGCCTCGCGGCCGCGGCGGCGCACGAACTCGGCACGCCGCTTGGCACCATCCAGGTCGTTGCCAAGGAAATGCTGCGCAGCCTGAAAAAGACGGACCCGCTCTATGAGGACGCGCAACTGCTGGTGTCGCAAAGCCAGCGCTGCCGCGACATCCTGAAGTCGCTGTCGACCAAGCCGGAACAGCGCGACTCGGTCTATGACGAAATTCCGCTGAAGACCTTCCTAGAGGCGGCCGCGGCGCCCTATGCCGCCAGCCGGCGAAAATTCATCATTTCGGTGACTTCGGAAGACGGCGATGCCGAGGCGTTTCGCATTCGCCGCCGGCCGGAATGGCTGCACGCCGTGTCAGCCTTTGTCGAAAACGCCACGGACTTTGCCCGCACGACGGTGTTCCTGTCATTCGATGTCACCCGCTCCTTCGTCAGCCTGACGATCGAGGACGATGGGGCCGGCTTTTCGCCGGACATATTGTCGCGTCTGGGTGAGCCGTACATTTCGTCGCGGGTCTATGGCGAGGACGATGAGCTACCGGCCGGAAAGGCTGCCGGACAAAGCCATTCCGGCATGGGGCTGGGCTTCTTCATCGCCAAGACTCTGTGCGAACATACAGGCGCGACGGTCACTTTCGGCAACCGCGAAGAGGGCGGCGCCTATGTCCGGGCCTTGTGGCGGCGCGAGCCGATAGATATCTTGTCCGTAGATGCATAATTTTGTCGCGCATTCGCACTTTTCGGTATGCGCTTAGCAGGTGGCTCCAATGAGTGACGATCCGCACCACACCGACAGCCTGGCGGCGACCATTACCGCCCGTATCAACGCCTTGGCCGACAAGTCGCTGTTGCTGATGGACGACGACGCGCCGTTCCGCAACCGGCTGGCGCGTGCTCTGGAGACACGCGGTTTCACCGTGACCATGGCCGAGAGCGTCCACGAAGCGCTCGCCATCATCGAAAAGACGCCGCCGGCGTTTGCCGTCATGGACATGCGTCTAGAAGATGGCAATGGCCTGAAGGCGGTCGAGGCTTTGAACAAGAAGCGGCCGGATGCGCGGGCGATCATGCTGACCGGCTACGGCAATATCGCGACGGCGGTCGCGGCGGTCAAATCCGGCGCTATCGACTACCTATCAAAGCCGGCGGATGCCGACGACGTCGTCAAGGCGCTGCTGGTGGTCGAGGACCACGCCCCGCCGCCGCCGGAAAACCCGATGTCGGCCGACCGCGTGCGCTGGGAAC
The DNA here is from genome assembly GCA_946482045.1 of uncultured Asticcacaulis sp. The sequence goes on along the minus strand of CAMLPZ010000089.1, from coordinate 7,013 downwards.
ACATCCAGCGGGTCTATGCCCTGTGCGGCCAGAACGTGTCCGAAACGGCCCGCCGGCTGAATATGCATCGTAGAACGCTTCAGCGGATTTTAGCGAAACGCGCTCCGAAGTGAAATTCAGCATGACGTGGCGAAAATCGTTAGCTTCCGAGAAACGGAGCGGAGCGTACTTAAGTACGTGAGCACCGTCTCGCAGGAAGATGACGATTTGCAGCCCGTCAGGTTGGATTTCATTCGTCTGCAATCACGATGCCCGGATCGTCTGGTGGAATAAAATCGAACAGTCCGAAATCCAACGCTTTTTGCGGTCGCGCCGCTGTCATCGGCGTGTCCATCAGCGCCAGAATCTGCTCGCGTGTCAGTTCCTGGCCCTTGGCCATCTTGCGCAATTTCCGCGCCTGCCCGTCCGGCGCCTCGCCCTTGACCGCGCGGGCCGTAGTCGCAGGCTTCCAGTAGCTGATCGACAACTGCCACACACTGTCCACCGGCACGGACACCTTCGGCCAGCGCACGCCGTTTTCCAGCACAGGCTCGACCGAGGCGCGTTTGGCCGGCGGCGGTGACTTGCGGCGGCAGGTCAGGGTGCACACCCGGCTGTCATCGAGCACCGAAGCGTAGGCCTTCCGTGCCTCGTCCTCGCTGTCGTAAAGCGGTCCGATCGACTGGGTCACGAAATCGACCCGGCCGTTCGCCGCCTTCTCCGCTTCCTTTTCGCGGGCAAGGCGGACGCTTTCCCCCTGCCGCAATTGCGCAAGAGCAGCGTGGCCATCAGAAGCGACAGGATAGAGTGGCAGGGTCATGATTACCGATGTTCATGATTTGATCCGCTGCATCCTAACGCCGTGACCCGGTGCGCGCAATCGCGGTTTTCTTTTTTCCAGTCTTGTCAGGGAAGTTGATTTATAGTGAAGGATCAGGTTGATTCGGACGAGTACTGGCGGACGCTTTTATGGCCATGGAGTCAATAGCCTATACGGCGGCAGCGGGAGCCATGGCGCTTGCGCTCTCCACTACCTACCTGGCGTGGCGGTTGCGTAAACGCACGTCGGTGGCGCGCGAGGCGCTGCGCGCCGACCTGGCCCTGCGCGACGTGACCTTAAGCGAACTCGATGCCGCCACCTCCGCCTTTGATGAAGCCTTCCTGGCTGTCGAGGGCGACGCCGTCCGGCTGGTCTGGGGTGACGATACCCTCAAGCAATGTGCCGAAGCCCTGGGCCTGAAGGGCGTCAAGGACAGCGAACTGGCGCCGCGCGTCGTCGAAGCCCTGGGCGAAACCTCGCCGGACGCCGCGCTCGGCCTTAAAAACCTGATCTCCGAAGGCCGCTCCTGCCGCTTCGAAGTCTTTGCCGAAGGTGCGGGCACCTTTGTTGGCGCGCCGACCGGCGTCACCCTTGTCGTCGAAGGCAAGTCGTCCGGCGCCACGGCGTGGATACGCCTGGCGATCGCCGGCGCCAAGGCATCGCTGTCGTCGGGCCCATTCGCCCAGATGGCCGAGCACCTGCCGGCGCCGTGCTGGATCTGCGCCCGCGATGGCCGTATCGTCTGGGCCAATGCCGCCTTCCTGAAGGCGACCGAGACGGCAACGTTGGAAGAAGCGCTCAAGACCAACGCCACGCTCGACCGCAGCGCTGACGCCTTGGTCGAAGAAGCCGTCAGCAGTCATACCCGCCGTGAAGGTTTCCGCTGGATTACGGTCAACGGGCAGCGCCGGTCGTTCCACATTATCGCCGAGCCGCTCAACGACGCCTATACGTGTGCCTACGCCATCGACGTCACCGAGGCCGAGGAAAGCCGCGAAGCGCTGAAGCGCCACGCCAAGGCGCACGACGAGACGCTTGACGCCCTTGAAGACGCCGTCGCCATTTTCGGTCCGGAAAAGCAGCTGACCTTCCATAACCGCGCCTTCGAGAAGCTGTGGGAGCTTGAGCCGGCCTGGCTGGCCGAACGTCCGACCCACGGCGAATGGCTTGACCGCCTGCGCCAAAAGCGCCGTCTGCCCGAAACCTCGGACTACAGCGCTTTCAAGACGCGGGAACTGGAGTTTTACGGCCTGACCCAGACGGCGGCCGACGAGATGTGGACCCTGCCGGACGGCCGTTCGATGCGCGTCGTGCGCCAACCGCACCCGCTGGGCGGGCTGCTGCTGCTGTTCAGCGACAAGACTGGCGAACTGAAGCTCAAGGCCCAGTTCAACTCGCTGATCCAGGTGCAGAAATCGACGCTCGACCAGTTGAACGACGCCGTCATCGTCTTTGGCAGCGACGGACGCCTGCGCCTGCGCAACCAGTCGTTCGACAAGTTCTGGGAGCTGGGTAGCGACGATATCAATCCGGTCATGGATTTCGGCCAGGTCGCCGAGCTGTGCCTGCCGCTGGTCCACGATCGCGGTTTCTGGTCGGAGCTGAAGGCGCGCGTCACCGACACAGATCCCCTGGCGCGCGCGCCGCAACTGGGCGAGATCCGCATTTCCGACGGCCGGCTGGCGCAATGGCGCACCCAGCCCCTGCCGGACGGCGCGACGCTCGTGGCCTTTTCCGACATCACCGCCACGCGCCAGTTAGAGAAGGCCATCGACGCGCGCGATGAGGCGCTGAACGAGTCTGTACGCCTGAAGCGTGACTTCGTCGCCAATGTCTCCTACGAACTGCGCACCCCGCTGACGACGATCGTCGGCTACGCCGACCTGCTGCACGCCCAGAACAAGGGCCAGGACACCAAGCAGAAGGCCTTCCTCGAGTCGATCCAGTCGGCGGCCCAGGAACTGGCGCGCTCGATTGACGACGTGCTCGACATGGCCCAGATCGACGCCGGCGAAATGTCGGTCGCGCCGGCCGATGTCCGCCTGCTCAACATCGTCGTTGAGTCCGGCACGCGCCAGGCCGAGATGTTCAAGGCGCGCGGCGTCAAGTTCGACTATGAAGGCGTGCTGGAAGCCGAAACCGTCCACGTCGACGCGCGCCGCCTGGGGCAATGCCTCGACCATCTGCTGGGCAATGCCATCCGCAATGCCGCCTCGGGCAGTACGGTCAACCTCAGGGCCAACAAGCAGGGGGATATTCTCGAACTTGAAGTCTCCTATTCGGGCCGCGGTATCCCCTATCACGTTCAGGCGCATATTTTCGACCGTTATGTCGGCCGTGAGCGCGGTGGCCCGGGTCTGGGTCTGGCGCTGGTCAAGGCGCTGGTCGAACTGCACGACGGCTGGATCACGCTGGAGTCCGAGCCGACCGAAGGTGCCAGCTTCAAGATTCACCTGCCGAACCAGAGCCGCGCGGGGCAGGCTGTTCCACAGCCTGAGCACACCCCGGAACCGCTGAGCATCGTCGATACGCTGGAAGATGGTGGCGACGTCGAGGATGTTGCTTAGTTTGCCGCTCAAGCGCCGCTAGGCTCGCGCAAAGCGCGGCGGGCGGTCGCCTACGTGCTGAAAGAGCGAAGCGTTAGCACGCTTCGTGGGCCAAACCGCAAGCGGTTTGGAGGTCAAGCCGCGTGGAAGACCGCGCGCATCAGGTCCGATGTACTGATAATCCCAACCAGCCTGCGGTCGGCGTCCAGCACCAGGACGTGCCGGCGGTCACCCTTTGAAAACAGCGGCATAAGCCCGTCGAGCGGATCGTCAACACGAGCCGTGACATAGTCTTCGCTCATGACCTGGACGGCGGCTTCCGGCATTTCGGAATGGGCCGTGCCCTTCGGCGCCAGCAGGGCTTTCAGCCCGCCGTGATTTTCGGCCTCCGCTTCGATCATCGCCGGCGTGATGATGCCATGGACGCGGTGCTTGCGATCGATGACCGGGACGGCCTTAATATCGTAGGTCTGGAACATGGCCCAGACGTCGCGAAGGTGACTGCCGAAATGGGCGATGTGCACCGGCGAGGTCATGATGCTGGCGCAGGTCTTGTTGCCGGCCATGCGTTGCCAGGCGCGGACTTCGCTGCGTTCCAGGATACGGCTCAACGTATCGGGCGCGATAACCTGGGCCTCATCCTCTTCAGCGAGCGCCAGGGCCAGGTCGGCCTCGCTGATGCGCATCAGACCGGACGGCGTCGCGGCAGGCGCCGTGGCTACCAGATGTGGATAGGCCTTCTTGGTGAGAGAGTTATAGGCCACGCCGACAGCGACCAGCAGCAGCGAATTGGTCAGGGCCGGGAAGAGGGCGAACTCCCAAGCCTTGGTGTGCGTCAGGACGACCAGCAGCGCCATGGCGCCGCCGGGCGGATGCAGGCAGCGGGTGGCGAACATGGCCCCGATGGCGCAGCCGACGGCCAGCGCTGCCGAGGCCACTGGGTCGGGTATGAGATTGCACATCAGCAGCCCGCACAAAGCCGATATGGTGTTGCCACCCACGACCGACCACGGCTGGGCCAGGGGCGAGGACGGCACGGCAAAGACGAGCACGGCGCTGGCGCCCAGTGGCGCGACCAGCCACGACGACAGGTCGAGGCCTTTGGCAATGGCCAGGCTGATGAAGGCGGTGATGGCGATGCCGATGCCGCCGCCCACCGCCGCACGGATGCGTTCGCTGGTGCTGACGGCCATTGGGCGGGGCAGGTAAGCTTTGAGAGACAAGGGTATCGCTTGAAGTCAGGGACGGTGGGGAAGGCTTAAAGCGCATTCGCGGACCTGTGAAGCCGAAATCCGCGTGCTTAAAAACCACTCCCCACCGGCTCTTTGTTTGTCGCGATACTATGGCCAAAACCGGTGACACTTTGGGCCGTATCGCTTTGGCGCTACTCGCTGCGGTTGGCGTACCAATTGATGTTGCGTGTCAGCAGCATCACCGAGGCAATAACAACGAAGGCGGACACCGCCCCGACCAGAAGCGCGTAGTCCTCAAGCCGCATCAGGATATAGATCAGGCCGTAGAGCAGGCTGAAGGCGATGAGCGCACCGATGAAGCGCCACAGGCTGGCAAAGATCAGGCCGGCATAGCCTGAGATCAGGACGACGGTTGCGGTGGCCGCCACCGCAAAGGCGGCGTCGAAACCGATGCGCTCGGCGAATGACAAGAGCAGCAGGTAGAAGGTGATCTGCGCAAGGCCGACCAGGATATACTGCGCCGGGTGCAGTTCTTTCTTGGCGCGGCCGGTGCTCTCGAAGACGAAATAGGTCAGGAAGACCAGGCCGACAAACAGCAGGGCGTATTTCAGCGAGCGGCCGACGCTTTTGTAGGGGTTGGTCGGCTCGACGAAACTGACCGACACGGCCGACTTGCCGAGCGAGGCAAAGTTGCTAGCGTCGGTGACCGCCGGCAGGCCGCGGGCGATGAAGGGGATTTTCCATTCGGCGCGGAAGCCCTTTTTCAGGACGACTTCTCCGGGGTTGGGTGCCGTCGTTGCGTCGCGCGGCAAGGCGCGTGTCACCGGCAGGAAGCCGCCGCCGAACGACGGATAGTTCCAGTCGCCGGTGATCGACGCGTCGGTTGACTTGGCGAAGGCCAGGAAGGCGATCTCCTGCGCGCCGGTAAAGGTCATGCGGACGCTGACGTCAATCGGCGTTTCCGGTGATATGGCGGTGGGGGCAGCGAACATGTCGAGGTCGAGCGAGCCAGAGCGCTCGCCTGTGAAAGCCTGACGGCCGGTCTTGGCGGGTGCAAGGATGGTCGAGGCGCCGCCGACGCTGGCGATGATATCGAGGCGGGCGCCGCGTGAGTCGCTGGCGCCGCTCAGAAGCTCCGCCTTGCCCCATTGCAGTACGGCGCCAGCCGGAGCTTCGGCGGCGACGGCCGAGAAGTCGAAATGGGCGTCAAAGACCATCTCGCTGGTGTAGACCGGCACACGGAACAGCGAGCGCGATCGGACCTCGCTTTTTGTCTTGGCCGCGACCTTGCCTGTCACCGGGAAGACGATCAGGGCGCCGGTACGGCTGTCGACCGTCGATTTGCGGCCCTGGTCGTCGATGACCTCACGGCGCGGCACGATATAGGGGATGCTGATAACAGGCCCCATGAAGGTCTGCGGTCCGCCGACCAGACCGCCGATGTCCTGCGCAACGGTTTCCGCGCGGTGGGTGCGTTCCAGCAGCAGGCCCCAGACGAGCAGGGCCGGAATGGCCATCAGCACGGCCAGGACGCAAACAATGATCAGCTTGGTGCCCTTGGATCGGTTGACGATCGGCCGCCTGGAGGTTGCATTGGGCGGTGCTTCGCCGGGATAGGGCGTTGAAATGCTGTCGGTCATATCTCCCCCCTTGGGAGTGTATTGCAGGGCCAGAATTGGCCAGGCGGGAGGATATGGCGACTTTGTGGCATAAATTTGAACAATGTTCAAATTTATGCGGACATCTAAAATGCAAAGGCCAAGGTCAAATGCAAGCGGATACGGCCGCCGTTAATGCTGGTCCGCAGGCATGCGGACGATCAAGCCGTCGAGTTCGTCCTTGACGATGATCTGGCAGGACAGACGCGAGGTCGGCTGAAGCTCCTGGGCGAAGTCGAGCATCGATTCCTCCATCACCGAAGCCGTGCCGGTCTTGTCGGTCCAGGCTTCGTCGACATAGACGTGGCAGGTAGCGCAGGCGCAGGCGCCACCACAGTCGGCGTCGATGCCGGGGATGTTGTTCTTGACGGCGCCTTCCATGACGCTCTGGCCGACCTTGACCTCGATCGTGTGCTCTTTGCCATTATGTTCGATATAGGTGATCTTGGGCATGGACGTCGCTTTTAAGAGCTTAAAGCCGAAGCAAGGCTCCGGCTTTCGGTATTGTACAGGAAGGGGGCACATGGGGGAAACGTCGTTTCCCCCATGATAAGGATTACTTCGCGGGCATCATCTTCTTGATTTCGGCGATGGCCTTGGCCGGGTTCAGGCCCTTGGGACAGACCTGCGCGCAGTTCATGATGGTATGGCAGCGATAGAGCTTGAACGGGTCTTCCAGCGCTTCCAGGCGTTCCTTGGTGTGCTCGTCGCGGCTGTCGGCCAGCCAGCGATAGGATTGCAAGAGCGCCGCCGGGCCGAGGTACTTGTCCTGGTTCCACCAGTAGCTGGGGCACGAGGTCGAGCAGCAGGCGCACAG
>CAMLPZ010000088.1 GCA_946482045.1 uncultured Asticcacaulis sp. | reverse complement strand
GAAAGCCGCGACGACAAGCGGCCGCAGCTTTCGGACCTGCGCGAATCGGGCTCGATCGAACAGGACGCCGATATCGTGATGTTCGTGTACCGCGAAAGCTATTATCTCGGCCGCGCCGAACCGCGCGAAGGCACCGAAGAGCACCTGAAGTGGCAGGAGGATATGGACCGGACGCGCGGCACCGCCGAAGTCATTATCGGCAAGCAGCGTCACGGCCCCATCGGCACGGTTCGCGTCTCGTTCGACGAAAACTACACGCGCTTCGGCAACCTGGCCAACCCGGATCGCTACGCCAATTACGATCGCGAATAGGATTTTCGCAATCAGTATGATAGCGGATTCCCATGCTTTCCGACTCGCCGACCGCGCGCCTTGATATCGATCTGAGCGCCCTGCTCGCCAATTATCGCACGCTGCAGAAGCGCGCGGGCAGCGCCGAGGTCGCGCCGGTCGTCAAGGCCGACGCCTATGGGCTCGGTTGCGCCGGCGTGGCGCCGCACCTGGTCAAGCATGGCGCAAAGACCTTCTTTGTCGCACGACTTGAAGAAGGTATTGCCTTGCGAGGGATCCTGGCCGGTGGTCCGGTCATTTACGTCCTCGACGGCCTGAACGATCCGGTCGCCTTCGCCATCCACGATCTGCGGCCTGTATTGAATACCGCTGCGCAGTATCAACAATGGATTGCCGGCCCGGTCGGCATCAAAGCGGCTTTGCACGTCGACACCGGCATGAACCGCCTGGGCATCCGTCCGGACGAGGTTGCAGCGCTGCCCGACCGTGGCACACACGACCTGACGCTGGTCATGAGTCACTTGGCGTGCGGCGATGAAGCGGGTCATCCGATGAATATTCAACAGTTGACGGCCTTCCGCGGCGTGGCCGCGCAGTTCCCAGGCATACCGGCGTCGCTTGCCAACAGCGCCGGCCACTTTCTCGGCGCCGATTTTTGCTTCGATGTAACACGGCCGGGCATCTGCCTCTATGGCGGCGGGCCGTTCGGCGAAGCGACGCCGCACTTGCGCGCCGTGGCCACGCTTTCCGCGCGCGTCCTCCAGGTTCGCGACGTCCGCGCCGGCGAGACGATCGGCTATGGCGCCACCTTCGCCGCCAAGACAGACATGCGCATAGCCACCTTGGGCGTGGGTTATGCCGACGGCTTGATGCGCAGCTTTGCCCGCAAGGGCTTTGCTCATGTGGTACATGAGCGGCGGCCGTTGGCGGGCCGTATTTCCATGGACCTGTGTGGTCTCGACGTGACCGGGCTCGACGTCACGACAAATGACTGGGTCGAAGTCCTGGGGCCGCGCCAAAATATCGATGAGGTCGCTGACCTGTCCGGCACCATCGCTTATGAGCTGCTGACGCGCATCGCCGCACGTGTACCGCGTCGTTATCTGGCCTCTTGACAGGATCGCCAAACCGGAACATATGCAGAACATAGATCTGCGAAAGTCGTTCCATGGCCCGTGACCACATCTCCTATGTCTGCCAGTCCTGCGGCAGCGTCCACAGCAAGTGGGCCGGCCAGTGCACGGGTTGCAATGCCTGGAACACCCTGGTCCAGGAGACGTTTTCGACGCCGCCGGGCGGGCTGAAACCCGAAATCAGCAAAATCTCACGGCTGAACAAGCTGCAATTCGAAACGCTTGACAGCGTGGATGAAGCGCCGGCCCGCATGATCACCGGCGTCGCCGAGTTCGACCGTGTCTGCGGCGGCGGTGTCGTGCCGGGTTCCGCCATCCTGATCGCAGGCGATCCCGGCGTCGGCAAATCGACCCTGCTGCTTCAGGTTACGGCCAGCGCGGCCAATCAGGGACTGCGCATCGCTTATATTTCCGGTGAAGAAGCTGTCGAACAGATCCGGGGCCGGGCCGCGCGTATGGGCCTGTCGAAGGCGCCGGTCGACCTGGCGGCGGAAACCGGCCTGCGCGCCATCCTGGAAGCCCTGAAGCGCGAACAGTTCGATCTGGTGGTCATCGATTCGATCCAGACCCTGTGGAGCGACGCTGTCGAAGCCGCGCAAGGGTCCGTATCGCAGGTCCGCGCCTGCGCCGGCGAACTGGTGCGCCTGGCCAAAAAGAAGGGCACCTCCGTCATCCTGGTTGGCCACGTTACCAAGGAGGGCCAGATCGCCGGTCCGCGCGTCGTCGAGCACATGGTCGACGCCGTCCTGTCATTCGAAGGCGAGCGTGGCTATCCGTTCCGAATCCTGCGCGGCACCAAGAACCGTTTCGGCGCCACTGACGAAATCGGCGTCTTTGAAATGGGCGATTCGGGCCTGCGCGAAGTGCCGAACCCGTCGGCTCTGTTCCTTGGTGACCGTAGCGAGCGCGCCTCGGGTTCGGCGGTCTTTGCCGGCATTGAAGGCTCGCGACCCGTGCTGGTCGAGGTCCAGGCTTTGGTGGCCCCTTCGGCTTATGGTACGCCGCGCCGCGCCGTCGTCGGCTGGGATTCAGGCCGCCTCGCCATGATCCTGGCGGTGCTTGAGGCGCGCTGCGGCGTCGCCTTCGGCCAAAAGGACGTCTATCTCAATGTCGCCGGCGGCTTGCGCATCTCCGAACCCGCCGCCGATCTATGCGCCGCCATGGCGCTGGTATCGGCACTGACCGATACGCCCTTGCCGCGCGACTGCGTCGTCTTTGGCGAAATCAGTCTGTCCGGCGATGTCCGCACCGTCAGCCGTACCGAGGGCCGGCTGAAGGAGGCGTTGAAGCTCGGCTTCTCCAGCGCCGTGACGGCCCAGAACGCAATGGAAAATCCCCCGCTGAAGGTACATGGATTCAACAGCTTGTCGGAGGCGATTTCCAGATTGCTTCCGGTCGATGCGTGACTGGTGCATGCTGGAAAAGGTTAACGCGTGTTGTTAATTTCCGGGATCGATGATATCTGTAAGTTCACATCGGCGGGCGAGCCGTCAGGGCTTAGGGGGCGTTCTCAGTGGAATTCTACGATTTCATCTTTTTGGCCTTGCTGGCCGTTTTCGGCTTCTACGGCTTCGCGACCGGGGCCCTGCGCCAGATCGTCAACCTGGTCTCCTTCTTTGTCGCGATCGCTCTCGCCGTAATGTCCATGAGCTATATACGGGACGTGTTCAACCTCAGCGTTGTCATGGGTTATGTCGCCGCCTTCATCGTTTTTATCCTGCTGTTCATGGGCCTTCGCTATCTCGGCCAAGCCTTGTCAGCCAAACTGCTCGAGCAAAAGGCAATGGGCAGCGTGGACCGCGGGCTGGGCGTCCTGATCGGAGTCTTCTGGACACTGATGATTATCGGTGTTTTCCATTTGATTTTTTCCGACATCACACCTAAGCACCAGCAGCCAAATTGGTTCGTCAACGCCAAGGTCTACCCATTAAGCGTTAGAGTGGCCCAGACGATCAAGGCGGTACTCCCGAAAGGCACCGATGCCGTCGATGACGTGCCGGGAGTGGAAAAGTAAGACTCTGTCCCTATATGTCAGGACAGTTCTTTCGCGTTTTTGAAAAGAGAAGCCATGCTGCCTGCACAGCTTGACCTGTCCGACCTCATCGATACTCAACAGGTGTCTCGCGACATCGAAGACGACAGGCCCCGCCTCGAATGCGGGGTCTTCGGTATTTATGGCATGGCCGACGCCAGTGCCGTAACGGTCTTGGGGATGCACGCGCTGCAGCACCGCGGCCAGGAAGCCTGCGGCCTGGCCAGTTGCGACGGCCGCCGCTTCTATATCGAACGCGAACACGGCCTCGTCGGCGATGTCTTTACCGGCGCCGACCTGACCAAACGGCTACAGGGCAATGCCGCCATCGGCCACACGCGCTATTCGACCGCCGGCGGGTCGTTTATCCGCAACGTCCAGCCGATGTTCGCCGATCTCGACCAGGGTGGCATCGCCATTGCCCACAACGGCAATCTCACCAATTTCATGCATCTGCGGACGAAACTCGTCGCCGAGGGCTCCATCTTCCAGTCGACCTCCGATTCGGAGGTCATTTTGCATCTGATCGCCCGTTCGCGCGGCCTGAAGATCATCGACCGCTTTATGGAAGCCTTGGGCAACCTCGAAGGTGGTTTCGCGCTCGTAGCCCTGACACGCAAGATGCTGATCGGCGCGCGCGATCCGCTGGGTATCCGCCCGCTGGTCATCGGCAAGCTTGGCACATCTTACGTCCTTGCTTCGGAAACCTGCGCGCTCGACATGATCGGCGCGACCTTCGTGCGCGACGTCGAACACGGCGAAGTCGTCCAGATCGACGAGAATGGCTTAAAGTCGTTCAAGCCGTTCGACAGCCGCCCGGCGCGCCCGTGCCTGTTCGAATACGTCTATTTCGCCCGCCCCGACAGCGTCGTGAACGGCAAGTCGATTTACGCCGTGCGCAAGGCTATGGGCCGGCAACTGGCCATGGAGCATCCGGCGGATGCCGATATCATTGTCCCGGTGCCGGATTCGGGCGTCCCCGCCTCGCTCGGCTTCTCGGAACAGTCGGGTCTGCCTTTCGAGCTCGGCATCATCCGCAACCACTATGTCGGCCGAACCTTCATCCAGCCGACCCAGAACATCCGCGACCTTGGCGTACGTAAGAAGCACTCGCCAAACCGCGTCGTCCTCGAAGGCAAGCGCGTCATCCTGATCGACGACTCGATTGTTCGCGGCACCACCTCGGTTAAGATCGTCCGCATGGTCCGCGAAGCCGGCGCCAAGGAAGTCCACCTGCGCTCAGCCAGCCCGCCCATCATGTGGCCCGATTTTTACGGCATCGACATGCCGGATCGTGACAAGCTGATGGCCGCCAACCACTCCCTGGAAGAAATGCGCCAGATGCTGGAGTGTGACTCTCTTGGCTTCCTGTCGGTCGACGGCCTGTACAAGGCCATGGGACATAACCGCCGCGATCCTGACTGCCCGCAGTTCACCGATCACTATTTCACCGGCGACTATCCGACACGCCTCACCGATCGCGAAAACGCGCTGGATGACGCGGAATCGCCCGGACATCAATTGTCGCTGCTGGCCAGCGCGAACTAAGAGACCTAACCGATGACATCGCAAACCGGCCGCATCGCCCTCGTCACCGGCGCATCGCGTGGTATTGGCCGCGCCTGCGCGCTGGGCCTCGCCAAGGCAGGGGCCCAGGTCATCGCCTGCGCCCGTTCCAAAGCCAGTCTCGAAGAACTGGATGACGAGATCTTCGCCGCGACCGGTCAGCACGCCACGCTGATCCCGTTCGACATCACCGATGGCGATGCCTGCGATCGCCTGGCCGCCGCGCTTTACGAGCGCTTTGGCCGCGTCGATACCCTGGTCCATGCTGCCGGCATACTGGGGACCTTGTCCCCGGTGACGCACCACGAACCCAAGGATTTCGATAAGATCCTTACCACCAACCTGACGGCGTCATGGCGACTAATGCGCGCATTGGAACTGCTGCTGCGCCAATCGGAAGCTGGACGAGCAGTGTTTTTCACGACAGGTAAAGGCGTCACCCATGGCCGCGCCTTCTGGGGTCCGTATGGCGCTACCAAGGCCGCGCTTGAGACCCTGGTCCGCACCTGGAACGACGAACTGGAAATCACCAAGGTCCGCGCGGCGCTCCTCAGCCCCGGCCCGGTGCGCACCCGCATGCGCGCTTCGGCCTTCCCGGGCGAAGATCCGATGTCGCTGCCGCATCCCGATGAAATCGTACCGCTTATGCTGGAACTGGCCGATCCCGCACGCACGCCGCCGGGCGACGTCGTCGATTTCCGCGATTGGACGAAGGCACAAGCGTAGCAAGTCAAATTGCGCAATTTACAGGTCAAAATGCGCAGTTTTCCTTTCAATTTGTAATTTTTGAGACTAACCTCGGAGCATGACGTCTCATGCTCCTCGCCCCACCTACCCTGGCCCGCTCAGCGCCGCCATGCTCGACGAATTGTCGACCTATGTCATCGCTGAGCCCTATCCTTTTGTCGTCGACCTTGAACGGTCACGCGGAATGGAGCTGGCGACGGTTGATGGTGAGCGCCTGTGTGACTGGACGGGCCTCTATGGCTCGCGGCTGCTGGGTTACAATCACCCGCGCCTCTACGCTCCCGACTATGTCCGCCGCTTGGTCACCGCAGCCAACACCAAGATGGCCAATCCCGACTTCCTGACGCCGGAGTGCCTGGCCTATTACCGCCTGCTGCATCGCCTGGCGCCGAAATGTATGACAGCAAACGGCCGCGTCGAAGTCTACGCCGTGAATTCCGGCGCCGAAGCGGTCGAGAACATGATGAAATATCTCATCAATCTCCAACACCATAAGCAAAAGGCGCGCGGCAATGCGGTGCTGAACCACCGCTTCATCTATTTCGACCAGGCCTTCCACGGCCGCACGGTCTATACGCTTAACATCACCAAACTGGCCAACGACCCGGTCGCCACGCGTGACTTCCAGGGTCTGATCCAGGGCAATCTGCAGGTGCCCTTTCCCGGCGTCGATGCCCGCCTCAGCCACACTGAGAACCTGGCGGCGGTCCAACAGGCCCTGTCGAACCTTGAATTCCTGATGCGCCTGCACGGCGAAGAAATCGCGGGTGTTATCCTGGAACCGCTGCAAGGCGCCGGCGGTCATCGCTTGGCCATGCCCGAATTCTATCGCGGCTTGTCCGAGCTCTGCCACAAGTACGATATCGGCTGGGGCCTGGACGAGGTCCAGACCTCGGGCGGCCAGACCGGTGAAGTCTTCGCCATCGACCTGTTCGATGTCCCATATCCGCCGCACGCCGTCGCCACCGCCAAGAAGTTCGGCAACGGCGTCGTCTACATGCTCAATTCGATGCAGGACATAGGCGTGCTCGATTCGACCTGGGGCGGTGCCCTGGCCGACATGGTCCGCTTTGTCGAAGAATGGCGGATTGTCGAGGACGAAGCCCTGCTCGAGGCCATCCCCGCCAAGACTGCCTATCTCCTAGACGGTATGGCAAGGCTGACGAAGCATTTCGCGGACAAGATCGGTAATGTCCGAGGGCTTGGGCTCTATCAGGGTTTCACCGTCTTTGGTGCAGGCAACAAAGGACGGCTGGTCGAAATGGCATTGGAAACAGAAAGCCTTATTCTGCTTGGTGCCGGCACCGACAGCATCCGGTTCCGCCCACCGCTCGATGTCACGGAAGCCGATATCGACGACATGCTGGCGCGGCTCGGCCGCGTGCTGGAACGTCTATAACACCCGCTCAAAATATCCGACGGTCTTGCCGCTGGCCAGGTGCTGTTCACCGGCGGCTTTAAAACCGAGCGCCGTGTGAAAGGCGACCGAGCGCGGGTTGGGCGGGTCTATATTGATCTCGCACACGACGCGATCAAAGCCTAAGCGGCGCGCCTCATCCATAGCGTGCGCGTAGAGTTGGCGCCCCAGGCCACGGCCTTGCGCAGTTGCAGCCACGACAACGCGATCGACATAAAGAAAGCTGTCGCGGCGCTCTTTCCACCAAAGGAAGTTCGGGCTGTCGTAATGGGCGTCCTGATCGAGCACCAGCACGAAGGCATCCGCAGGCGCCACGACCACAGCCACACGCGACTGAGCCACCAGACGCGACCAGTCACCGGCCTCAAGATATGAGGTCTCAGCCGCGAACGCGTTGTTAAGCGCCCGGACAGCTTCATTGTCCGGCAACAGCGGGCTCAGCATCAATCAGCGCTTCCTGCCACCAGGCTTGCCACCCGAACGGCCACCGGGCCCGGCCGCGCCCGGCTTGGTGCTGGGCCCGACGGGGCGCGCACGGAAGCTCTTGACCTTAGCGGCTTCGGTGCGTGGCTTAGCCTTAACCTTAGGCGCGGCAGGTTCGGCGCCCTTGGGCTTCTGGCGAACCCGGTTGGGGTGCGCCGGCTTTTCGCCCGGCTTCGATTTCGGCTTGGCGCGGATGCGCGGCGGTGCACTCCCCGCTTCGCCATCGACGAATGGATTGGCATTGGCCTTGACCGTCAGGCGGATCGGCACACCCGGCAGATCAAAAGATTCGCGCAAGCTATTGATAAGATAGCGGCGATAGTGATCCGGCATGGCGTAGGCGCGCGAGGCGAACAGCACGAAGGTCGGCGGCCGTCCCTTGGTCTGGGCCATATATTTCGGCTTGATTCGCTTGCCATCGACGGCGGGAGGCGGATGCCTTTGCACCGCCAGCGCCAGCCAGTCATTGAGGTCGCGCGTCTTCACCTTGGCCGACCAGTTGCGGTAGACCTTGAGGACGGCAGGCATCAGGCGGTCGACGCCCCGGCCGGTCGCCCCCGACAGCGTCACCAACGGCGTGCCCTTCAACTGCGGCAGCATGCGTTCGGAAGTTTCGAGAATCTCCGCCAGACGCGCCTGCGGTTCTTCGACCAGGTCCCATTTGGAGATGGCATAAATCAGAGCCCGGCCTTCGCGTTCGACCAGGTCAGCGATCTGAAGGTCCTGAGTTTCGAACGCGTTGGCCTCGTCCATGACCAGGACAACGACTTCGGCAAAGGTGATGGCGCGGATCGTGTCCGCGGTCGACATCTTCTCCAGCTTTTCCTGCACGCGCGCCTTGCGGCGCAGGCCAGCTGTATCGACCAGGCGGATCTGGCGTCCGTCATATTCCCACTCAACGGCGATCGAGTCGCGCGTGATGCCCGCTTCGGGACCGGTCAGAAGCCGGTCTTCGCCCAGCATCTTGTTGATCAGGGTAGATTTTCCAGCGTTGGGACGACCGATAATGGCGATGCGGATCGGCTTGGTGTCGTCGTCTTCGTCGCCCTCTTCGTCCTCGGCAACAAAGTCGCCCTCGACCAACTGGCGATACCGTTCCGCGGCCTCGTAAAGCTCCGACATCCCCTCGCCGTGCTCAGCCGACAGGTGCAGCGGCTCGCCAAAACCCAGGACGCGCGCCTCTTCAGCCGTCGCAGCGGCCTGGTAGCCTTCCGCCTTATTGGCGATCAGAATGACCGGCGTATCATGGCGGCGCAGGATATCCGCGAAGATGCGATCCAGCGGCATGACGCCTTCACGCGCATCGACGACAAAGAAGGCGACATCGCACTCCTCGATGGCTTTCTCCGTCTGGCGACGCATCCGCGACTCAAGACTTTCATCGTCCAGGTCTTCGAAGCCGGCGGTGTCGATCAGTTCGAGGTCGATGTCTCCCAACCGGCCGCTCGCATAGCGGCGGTCGCGCGTGACGCCGGGCCGGTCATCGACGATGGCCAGCTTCTTGCCCGCGAGGCGGTTAAACAGGGTCGATTTGCCGACATTGGGCCGGCCGACTATGGCAACTTTTAAAGGCATCCGCGCCTTATAGAGCATGCTTCGAAAAAGTGGAAACCGGTTTTTCGTACAAGCATGCGACCACTAAGAAACCAAACGGCGCGGATATCCAGCCCAAGCTAAGGTTTAGATCAGACGCGCTTCGAGAGCTTGGCCGCCTGCGCCATCCAATTTTCCCGGACGATCCGCTTGGGGAACCGGATGCGGTTCGACACCCAGGCGACGTTTTCCGGCGTCCAGGACGCAATCTGCCAGTAGTGATAGATGCCGAGTTCGTTCAGTTCCTGCTGGTTGCCAGGCCCAACGCCCGAAATGACCGTCAGATCATCGATGCTGCCGCGTGGCCCGTCGAGACGCATGGGCTCAAGGCCCGAACCGGCCTGCTGAACGGCCGCTTCGACGCTGTCCGGCGTCATGGAAGCCAGGCTGGACACACGGCCTTGCAGGTTGGTGTCGAGATAGCTCGGGCGCGGATCGATGCGCAGGGTCTGGGTGTCGACGCGCGGCGTGAACTCCGGCGGCGCATAGGCCGGCTTAGTGACGTCGGCGTGGCGGGGTTCGATACGAATGACATCGGTAGCCGCACCCTGAGATGCGCGCGGCGCCGCCACGACGCCCGAGGTAAACTGTTCGGCGGCCTTGGCGACATCGTAATGAACGACGTCCGCAGGCGTGGCGCGCGCCGGGGTGGCCCCGCCTTCAATGACTTCGAAACTGTCAAAGGCGCTGACACGCTTTGCGGCGGGCTTGCGCTTGCCGGCGAACAGCCAGCCGATGATCGCAAAGACTCCGAAAGCCGCGACCAGAAGCATGATCGATTGCAACGTCATGTTCAGCATGGAAGCGCCCCTTAACCCAGTTTACGCGCGAAGAAGCCGGTCAGCAGACCAAGGCCAGCGGCGCCCAGCAACAGCCAGCGCAGTTCGAAGATCAGATGCAGCATGGTCATCTTTCCTTATCCCGCGGTCACATGGAAGGTCACGCGGCGGTTGGCCGCCCGGCCTTCCGGCGTCGCATTGTCGGCGATGGGTTGCGCGCCACCATAACCTGCCGCGCTCACGCGGTCCTGCGGCAGGCCGCGCGACACCAGCGCGGCAGCGGCAGCCTGGGCGCGCGACTTGGTGATTAGCTGGTTGGCGACGGCATCGCCGGCATTGTCGGTATAGGCGGCGACTTCGAGCTTCAGCTCGGCCGGGCACGATGCCATGGTCTTGTACACGTCATCGAGCAGGGCCTCGCTCTCAGGGGTCAGTTCGTAGCTGCCAAAGACATAGGTGACCTTGCGCGTGCCCATGGCCGCCAGGATGCGCTCTTCGCAGCCTTGCGCGACGTTCGAACTGATCGGCATGGCGCCGCTGCCGGCGACCGTCGGGCGGGAAGCGGACACTGTATCGATCGTCGTGGCGCTTTCGCCGCTGACTGTGAACGGCGCGGCGGCACCTGCGGCAACCATAGGCGCGGCATCGGCAGCCACCACGGCACGCGGCGTGCCTTCCAGCACCTTGCCGACGTGGATGTCGGTAACCAGACGGGCATATTGGCCACCCGGCATGTTATTGCTGTCGATGGCGGCGATGGCCTTTTCTGCCTCTCTCAGCTTGCGCTCGGAGTCCGGATCATTGTCCATAGCTGTCAGGGTAACGGTCTGGCCATCGACCGTGGCGCGGACGTCATCGAGGCCTTTATCGGCAAGGGTACGGGCGACCTTTTCACGTACGCCGGTCTCAACGCCCGGCAGGGTCTGGTAAAGCCCCACCGCGCCCAGGGCCACCAGCCCCGTGACGCCCACCAACCAAATGGCACCGGCCTTCATAAGACACCCCTCGTTTTATTGTCTTAACGGTTTGTATCGCGTTTAACCGCATCAGACAACCAGCGCGAACACCTGACAGGCGAGATTTCTTAACCATTTAGAAAGGCAAAGGCCGGGGTGTGGCATCGCGCCCTCACCCCGGCCCAGACAGTTGGCCAAATCGCCTCAGCTTCTACTTCGCCGCGGCAATCGCGGCTTGCGCAGCCGCCAGTCGCGCCACCGGAACGCGATAAGGCGAGCACGACACATAGGCCAGGCCGATCTTGTGGCAGAAGGCGATCGATGCCGGGTCGCCACCATGCTCGCCGCAGATGCCGAGCTTGATATCGCCACGCGTCGCCTTGCCCTTTGAAGCCGCGATCTCGATCAGAGCCCCCACGCCTTCCTGGTCCAGGCTGACGAACGGGTCCTTCTCAAAGATGCCCTTTTCGATGTACGGGTTCAGGAACCGGCCGGAGTCATCACGGCTGATGCCGTAGGTCGTCTGGGTCAGGTCGTTGGTGCCAAACGAGAAGAACTCGGCCGATTCCGCCAGCTTGTCGGCCAGCAGGGCCGCGCGCGGCAGTTCGATCATGGTACCCGTCTTGTAGGCGACCTCACGGCCGGCCTTGGCGAAGACGTCCTTGGCGACCTTATGCGTAAGCGCCGTCAGATTCGCCATTTCCTGTGAGGTGGCGACCAGCGGGTGCATGATCTCAGGGACAGGATTGCCACCGGCGGCCGCGACCTCAACGGCAGCCTCGAAGATGGCCGTCAGCTGCGATTCATAGATTTCCGGGAAGGTGATGCCGAGACGGCATCCCCTCCAGCCCAGCATCGGGTTGGCTTCCGAGAGTTCCTTGGTGCGCTTGTACAGCTTGTCGGCGCCGACACCCGTGCTTTCGGCCACCTGCTTCACGTCTTCTTCCGAATGCGGCAGGAATTCGTGCAGCGGCGGGTCGAGCAGGCGGACCGTGACCGGCAGGCCGTCCATGATCTGGAACAGTTCGACGAAATCCGCCTTCTGCATCGGCTGGATCTTGGCCAGCGCCTTGCGGCGGCCGGCTTCGTCATCGGCCAGGATCATCTCCCGCACCGCAGTGATACGCTCTTCGTCGAAGAACATATGTTCGGTGCGGCAAAGGCCAATACCCTTGGCGCCGAAGCCAAGCGCCGTGCGCGCATCCGCCGGGGTTTCGGCATTGGTGCGGACCTCAAGGCGCTTGAACTCATCCGCCCAGGCCATGATCTGGTGGAAGTCGTCCGAGAAGTCGGGCTCGATCATGCGGACCGCGCCCTTGATGATTTCACCGGTCGAGCCGTCGAGGGTGATGACTTCGCCGTGGCGGAAGGTCTGGCCGCGCGACACGAACTCACCGCGATCCGAGTAGATCTGCATCTCGCCGGCGCCGGAAACACAGGGACGGCCCATGCCGCGGGCGACGACCGCCGCGTGGCTGGTCATGCCGCCGCGCGCCGTGACGATAGCCTTGGCGGCGTGCATGCCGTGGATGTCCTCGGGCGAGGTTTCATCGCGAACCAGAATGACGTCTTCGCCGGCGGCCGCCAGACGCACGGCATCGTCGGCCGTGAAGACGATCTTGCCGCAGGCCGCGCCCGGCGATGCCGGCAATCCCTTGGCGACGACGATCTTCTCGGCCTTGGGGTCGAGCATCGGGTGCAGCAACTGGTCGAGGCTGGCCGGATCGACGCGCAGCAGCGCTTCCTGCGGCGTAATCAGGCCTTCACGAGCCATGTCGACAGCGATCTTGAGCGCGGCCTTGGAAGTGCGCTTCGCGTTGCGGGTCTGGAGCATGTAGAGCTTGCCCTGCTCGACCGTGAACTCCACGTCCTGCACGTCGCGATAGTGGTTTTCCAGCGTGTCGACGGTCGACTTGAACTGCGCGAAAACCTCGGGCAGCGACTCTTCCATCGACGGAGAGCGTTCGCCCATCTCTTCGCGCGCCTTCCGCGTCAGAGCCTGAGGCGTGCGGATACCCGCCACGACGTCCTCGCCCTGGGCATTCAGCAGGAATTCGCCATAGAGGTCACCGTCACCCGTCGACGGGTTGCGCGTAAAGGCCACGCCGGTCGCCGACGTATTGCCCATATTGCCGAACACCATCGACTGGATGTTGACGGCGGTGCCCCAGTCTTCGGGAATATCGTGCATCTTGCGATAGAACTTGGCGCGGTCGTTCATCCACGACCCGAAGACAGCCTTCACGGCGCCCCAGAGCTGGTCCTTGGGGTCCTGCGGAAAATCGCGGCCCAGTTCATTGCGAACCATGGCCTTATAATCGGCGATGATGCGTTCCCAGTCCTTGGCCTGGATGTCGGTATCAACGGTGACGCCCAAACGGTCCTTATGGTCGTCGAGAATGTCTTCGAAGCTGTGGTGCGAAACGTTCAGCACGACGTTCGAGTACATGGTGATGAAGCGGCGGTAGCAGTCGAGCGCGAAACGCCGGTCGCCGGTCAGTTCAGCCAGGCCGTCGACCGTCGCGTCGTTAAGGCCGAGGTTCAGGACCGTGTCCATCATGCCAGGCATCGAAGCCCGCGCACCCGAGCGCACCGAGACCAGCAACGGATTTTTCACGTCGCCGAAGCCCTTGCCGGTCACCTTCTCAAGGTCGGCAAGATTGGTCTCGACCTCTTCGATCAGGCCGTCAGGCAGCTGGGAATTGTTACGGAAATAGTGGACGCAGGCTTCGGTCGTTATGGTGAAGCCAGCCGGAACCGGAAGGTTCAGCGACGACATCTCAGCAAGATTCGCCCCCTTACCGCCCAGCAGCTCCTTCATCGAGGCGTCGCCATCGGCCTTCCCCGCCTGGAAGGCATAGACCCAGTGCTTTGTCATGAAACTTTCCCTCTTCACTGACAGCGTTTGGTTATAGTTACGCTTGGTCGAAAACTAGCTGTTTTGTTTATAAGTTTTCGATGACTTCACGTCCCGGCATCTAGGACGCGATTACGCTATACGGCTCAAATCCGCGATGTCTCTGGACAGAGCGCACACCTGACCGAGGACTTTTAGACGATTGGCCCTCACAGCCGCATCGTCCACATTGACCAGGACTCCATCAAGGAATGCATCGACATTTTGCCGCAATGCAGCAAGGCTTAGCAAGGCCTCATATGTATTTTCTGCATTAAGCAGATTTTCGATCACGCCTTTTTGCGTTTTCAACTGTTGAATCAAGGCAATCTCAACTTCCGGCGCACCAGGCAGAACCTCGGGCTCACCTTGCGGCAAGCCGCCCTTCCTGGCTTCGGCGGCCAGGATATTGGCCGCGCGCTTGTGCGCCGCCAAAGCATCCTGGCCCTCTGGCGATTGCAGCAC
>CAMLPZ010000087.1 GCA_946482045.1 uncultured Asticcacaulis sp. | reverse complement strand
GACGGGTCGAAGCCGCTGCTGTTGAGGTAGACGGGATCGGACCACTCTCCCGTTATCGAGTCTGCGGTGACGACATAGTTGTGGAAGTCCCGAAGCGATGTGCCCTGGGCGCCGTATTCCGTCGTCCGTCCGTATCGCCTGACCAGTGAATAGGTAAGGTAGAACTGTCCCTTGGCATGGCTCAGGCAGGGCGCCCACACGCCACAACTGTCCGGAATGCCACGAAGGTCGAGTTGCGACGGTCGGCGCAGCGGCCGGGCCACGAGGCGCCAGTTCACAAGGTCCGTGGAGTGATAGATCTGGACACCCGGAAACCACTCGAAGGTCGACGTGGCTATATAATAGTCACTGCCAACACGGATGATCGAAGGGTCCGGATTGAAGCCCGGCAGTATGGGATTATGTATCACGCTTTACCTCGGAAACCATGTCACTCGGGCGGACGAGGAACCACAGCAGGGCCGCACCCAACAGGTCGATGCCGCCCAGGATAATAAAGAAGGGTGTGTATCCGGTCGTTGCAACAAGCGTACCGATTGCCACCGAAAACAGGAGTGCGCCCAGATTGGCCGCCGTGCCCGCCATGCCGGCGACGGTTGCGACCTCGCTCTGACGGAACAGGTCGGACGACATCGTAATGACGGTCACCGACAGCGTCTGGTGCGCGAAGGCGCCCAGGCACAGGAGCGCAATGGCGGCATATGGGCTCTGGACGGCGCCGACGAAGACGACACCCGTCATCATCACCGCGCCGACCGTGAAGGTGAAGCGGCGTGCATTGATCAGTGAAATACCGAATTTCTGGAAGGTGCTGACCAGGAAGGGCCCGAACAGGCAGCCAATATCGGCGGCGACAAACGGCAACCAAGCGAACAGGGCGATCTGTTTCAGGTCGAAGCCACGCACCTGGGTGAGATAGAGTGGCAGCCAGAAAACCAAGGTGCTCCAGGTCGGATCGGCCAGAAAGCGTGGGATGGCGATGCCCCAAAAGTTGCGCTGCTTGAGAATTCGCCACATCGACGGGCGCTCGGACGTGGCCGCCAGGTGCTTCTCCTGCCCTTCGTGGATATAGGTACGCTCCGTTTCCTTGAGGGACGGATGTTCTTTGGGCGACCGGTAGTTCATTAGCCACAGGATGGCCCAGGCGACACCAAAGGCGCCGGTTATCACAAAGGCGGACTGCCAGTTGTAATAAAGGATGCAAAAGGCGACGAGCGGCGGGGCCAGCATCGAGCCGACCGACGCGCCGATATTGTAGAGGCCTGAGGCAAAGCCGCGTTCCTTAGCTGGGAACCACTCGGAAACAACTTTAAGCCCGCCCGGCTGGGCCGTGCCCTCGGCAAAGCCCTGCAGGCCGCGCAGGACAGCCAGGGTCTGCCAGTTGCCGGCCATGGCATGCGCCATGGTAATCAGGCCCCAGGCCAGCGCGAACAGGAACATGCCCATCTTGAGGCGAATGACGTCGAGAATGTAGCCCGCAATGGGTTGCAGCATGATGCCGAACTGAAAGACGCCAGTAATGACGCCGTAGTCCTTTTCGGTCATGTTCATGGTGGTCATGAGCGTCGGCGCGGCGACGCTGAGCGTGCTGCGGGTCAGGTAGTTGAGGATGGTGCCGACTGTCAGCAGGAGAATAATACCCCACCTCACGCCACCGCTTTTGAACAGCACCATAGAAATCTCATTCGCCTGGAGCGATATGCCAAAAAGTGTGCAGCGTTTTTTTGGCTAAATATCGCGATAAAACAAAAACCCAGAGCATGATGGCGATTCGAATTAACCGCATCGTACTCCAGAACCAAAGAGTGTGCCCCCTTCAGGGAAAAAGGGGGCTCGTGGGACACACACACATCAGGGAGACGGGAAGGCTCGTAATTCCCACTCACCCTTCTCAGTGACCGCCGAAAATGCCGCAAGGGGGGCAGCGTCTTCGGCGGACGACCAAGAGGACAGCCCCGGTTATCCACCATCAGCATGGTGGATAACCGGAAAACTTAATAATTGAATCTCAGACCGACGCGATAGAAGCGGCCCAAGGTGTCATATAACGCGGGGTTGACATCAAGGCCCGTGTTCGTCTGAGGCGACGGAACCGGATCGACGTTGAACAGATTGTCGATCTTGAAGTAAGCCACAACGTTCTTGTTGATATTGTAGGAACCGGCGACATCGACATAGGTGGCGCCATCCATGTGGTTGTTGTCGAGCGTCGGGTTGTTTGACGTCGAAACCGGGCACCCAGTGTTACAGACCACATACTGGGTTCCAATCACGCCGTCGCTGAACCAGCGCTCCTGGAGCGTCAGGCTGTACTTCGGCGTGGAGTAGGTCTGAACGAACAGCGCCTTCCAGTGCGGCGTCGCCCCGGAATTCTGTCCTGCCGTTTCCGTGGCGATCGTGCCGGGAAGACCAGGCACCGTCGTGAAGTTACGGACGTTCGTCGCAAGGGCGCGCAGAACCAGATTGCCTTCCAGCTTCAGCGGCTGCGGCCACTGATAGCTCAGTTCGTAATCCACACCGCTCGTCTTGATCGAGGCGGCGTTGATGTTGCCCACATTCACATACGGGTTGGCGCCGGTCAGGTTGAACGCATTACATGCGGCCGGCACGGAGCCGTCGAAGCAATACTGAACAAGCTGGGTTGCGTTGGGGCCAGGCGCGATCGCGTCGGTGAGCTCGATGTCGTAGTAATCAATCGCGGCGTTGAAGCCCGGCAGCCATTCCGGGTTGGCCAGGACGACACCGAACGAGAAATTCTGCGCTAGTTCCGGCTTCAGACCCGGGTTCGAGCCCTGGTTCTGCGAGACGGTGAGCGTCGAATTGGTGAACGGGTTGGTGAAGTTCGGCAGGTTTGTCGAGGTCGTCGGGCCGAACAGATCGTTCAGGTTGGGTGCGCGGACGTCCTGCGACCGGACGGTGCGCAGACGGACACCAGACAGCGGCGTATCCCAGGTCAGGCCAACCTTCCAGGCTTCAACCGCGCCGGACGTGCTGTAGTTGGTCGCCCGACCGGCGGTATTGAGATTGACCGCCCCCAAGGATTCGCTGTTGATCAGCGGCACGTTGAACTCGAGGAAGGCTTCGGCGACCGTATAGCTGCCGCGGCCATTGCGGTAGTTACCGGCGTAGAAGTTGCCCCCGCCTGTGCTCAGCAGCGGATCAGAGGGGTGTTCGGGGGTGTAGGGGCTGGTCGAGCCGTTGCCATAAGGATCGGCAACGGCGCGATAGGCTTCGCGGCGGTATTCCGCACCGAATGCCATCGAGACAGGACCGGCCCACAGCGAGAAGGGCTCACCCGAGACGCCGAAGCTGGCGACGTCCTGCGTCTGGATCGTGTGCTGGAAGGCGCCCGCCGGCGGTTGCAGATAGGTGATCGCCGATGCGCTCGGCGTCTGGTTGCCAATGACATTGATCGGCTGACAACCATTGGCGCGCGCGACCGGATCGCGGCAGACAATGGCGCCGTTGAGCTCGATGGCATCGATGGCCGCCGTGAAGCGCGCTTTCAGCAGCAGATTGTGGACATAGATGTCAGACGTCTGCTTACCGTGCTGGTAGTAGGCGTCGTAGTTCCAGTTGGTGCCCCACAGGTCGAACTTGCCATTGGCGCCCAGAACGAAACGTTCCTGCTTGCGCTCGGTATTGACGCGGATGAAGGGCAGCATCGGCGTGACGGTACCGAGCTTGAAGCTGGTTATGCTGTTGTTCGTGCACTCGGTTTTGATCGACTGAGGGACATAGGGGTTCGAACACTGGATGGTCAGGCCGGCCTGTGTGAAGCCTGGGTTCGGCTGGTTGTTCGTGTCGACCTTGGCAAGGTTGACGGTGAAGAAAATCTCGTGGTTGTCATTCAGGCTGAACGAGGTGCGATTGTAGAAGTTTGAGCGGATGATGCCCGATTGCAACGTTGCCCCGATGCCGACATTGGCCGAGGTATCGCCGCCGATACAGAAGCCAATATAGCAGCCCGCGACCGTGCCGGCCGCATCCTTGCCCGGCACGCCGGCCGGACCGCCTATGCCATTCGAGCCGTAGGCAAAGTTGTAGGGATTGCCGTTCTGGTCAAAGGCAATGCCTTGCAACGGGCCCGATGTGATCAGGCCGTACTTCGAATAGGTGATCGACTGGGCGTGATCCAGGTTACGGAACTGCGGCGAGCCGTTATTGGTGATCCCGGTATTGACCAGGGTCGAGGAGCGATACCAGTCGCGGCCGTTAGCGGCGTTTTCGCCAAAGTCACCGGCCGGAATGCCGTCCTCGTTATGGTATTCCATGGCGAAAGCAGTATGGAGCCTGCCGTCAAGGAAGCCCCTGCCGAAAGCGACCTGAACCAGGCTTTGCTTGTCGTCGCCATAGGTGGTTTCGCCGACGGCGACATTGGCCTTGAAACCTTCAAAGCGCGTGTCGGTGATGAAGTTGACCACACCGCCGACCGCGTCGGAGCCCCATGATGCCGAGGCACCGCCGTTGACAACGTCGACGCGCTTGATCAGCAGTTGCGGCAGCAGGCTGATGTCGGCCGCCCCCGTGCCGATGTTGGACGGAACGACGCGCTGGCCATCAAGCAGGGTCAGGGTACGGCTGACCCCCAGTCCGCGCAGCGCGAACGAACTCAGCCCTTGTTGGCCGCTAGACGTCGAGAAGGTGTTGGTGGCGACACCGCTCGAGCCTTGCAGCGACGGCAGTTGCGCGATCGTCGTGAAGACGTTCGGCTGCGCCTGGTTGGCGATTTCCAGTTGCCCGATCGAGCTCGTCGGCGTCGGCGCCTTGAAGCCGCGCGTTGTGATACGCGATGCGGTTACAATGACGACACTGTCGTCGTCTCCGCTCGGCGTGTTCGTTTCTTGGGCGAAGGCGGCAAGCGGAAACGCCACGCCGCACAAAATCGCGACGCCCGAAACGCCCTGAAGGATGGATTTGAAGCTTTTCATGTTTTCCCCTGTAGGAAATTCTCTTAACGTGTTGCCAAATCATCCCTAGGATCGCAGATCGATCAGCCTCCGCCTTTTGCACGGAAACCTGATTATATTCTGCGAGTGCCAAGCTATAAGTTGCTTATCTTATCGTTTCTTATTTACGACTACTGCACGGTTCGGTGTTAAGTCTGAGAAGCCACAGACAAATGAATGGCTAAGCTTCAACTCATCACTCCCGGCTTATAAAGTCTGATGTTATATATGATGCACAACGCACGCGCCCGTCAACAATTTTCGACCATGCAGCCATATCAAAGTGCTGACAATGGCTTCCACCCAGCAAGCACCTGCACCAATCATTTGATTTAAATAGAATAAATGGCGACAAGCAAAGCGTTTCAATCAACCACCCCTGAGCGAGGCATCCACAATTCATCAGTCTAAATAATGGAAATGGTCTGATTATTAATTCAAAAATAGATATTTCCGGCAACTATCCTGCACTTGGGCGAGTCCATTTGCTCACAGAAGCGGTTCGCGTTATCTATGACCAACACGAGAGATCGGAGATAATCAGCTTGACCTTCCACGGACGTTCATGAGCAAAGCGCAAAAACGGCGACAAATCGTAACCTGGGACAGTGACACCGGGGACGGCCAGGCCCCAGCCGGCAGGAGCGCCTCGCGGCTTCACGATTTGCTGGCCCAGAAGCTGGCGACCGAAATTATCTCTGGGCACAGGCTGCCCGGCGACGTCCTGCCGACAGAGCTCGACATGTCGATCTCGCTCGGCATATCGCGGACGGCCGTGCGCGAAGCCATGCGCATCCTGACATCCAAGGGCCTGGTCGAACCGCGGCCAAAGCGCGGAACCTGCGTCACCGAACAAACGGCATGGAACCTGCTGGACCCCGATGTCATTGGATGGATGTTCGCGAATGAACCCGACGACCGGTTGGTCCGCAACCTGTTTGAACTGCGCCTGATCATCGAGCCCGCCGCCGCCGCCCTGGCTGCCCAGCGGCGCAACGTCACGCATTTGGCCCACATGTTCCGGGCGCTTGAGATCATGGACCGCGACACCCTGCTCACGGAGTCGGGACGGCAGGCCGACAAGGACTTCCACGCCGCACTTCTGGCGGCAGCCGACAACGATCAACTGGCGTCCCTGAACGCATCGATCGGCACATCCGTTGCCCTGTCAACCCGCTACAAGATTGAACACGACGTGCTTGGATCAGATCCGGTCGCCGCCCACCGGGCCGTCTATGACGCCATCGCGCACGGAGATCCGGCCGAGGCACGCTGGTGCATGGAATCGCTCATCCGGCAGGCTTCCAAGGATATTGTCAAAAGGCGGGATCCAACCAACTGAACTGTGCAACGCATGACGGCGCAAACAAACTGCATTGCGCCCATGCCGGTCAAAAAGGGGGAGCGCCACGCTCATGCGCTCCCCTGGGCAGTGAAGTGTGCAAACGGTGGCGCGATAACGGCCTCCGCCCTGATCAATTGTATTTGAAGCGCAGGGACAGACCATAGTAGCGGCCTTCGTCACGGATATCGCGCGTGAACTGCTTGCCGGGCTGAAACTCCCTGAAGTTATGAAACGGTTCAGCCAGGATGTTCGAAACATCGAAGTTGATCGTAACATTGTCGTTCGGCGAATAGTTCAGCGAGTAGTCGAGACGTTGCACCGACTCCGTGCCCTCGCCTGTAAAGGCGCCGATTCGCCGCGAATCGTCATACCAGTTGATCCAGCGTGACCGGCCATTGAGGGACAGGCGCGTCGAGATCTTGTCCTTTTCATAGAACAGCGCGAAATTGTAGCTCCAGTTGGACACGCCCGGAATCTTCACGAACGGCGGCGGGGTCGCGCCTACGGCCAGAGTAGCCGGCAGGCGATTGTAGGCATCGATGTAGGTGACGTTCGCCTGCACCCCAAGACCGCTCCACGCCCCCGGCAGGAAGTCGAAGAAGGTCTGTCCGCTGACCTCGATGCCCTTGATCTTGCCCTCCCCGGCGTTTTCGGGACGCGACACCTCGATCTCGCCGTACACCGGGTCCTGGACGCGCCGTGTATAGTTGCTGATAAAGCCGAACAGATCCCGATAGAAGACAGCGACGCTGGCCGATCCATTTCCAGAGAAATAATACTCGAAGGTCGCGTCGTAATTCGTCGATGTCAAAGGCTTGAGGTCGGGATTGCCTGCCGAACCGTAAGCGTCAGCAGCTTCCGGGTCTGGCGTTCCCGTCGGCACGTATTGCGAAATCGACAATGCCGGATTGAGCTGGCCGAAATCCGGACGCGTACGTGTCTTGGTGACCGCAAGACGAAGCTGTATCTGGTCGGTTGGGCGCAAACGCATGCTGACATTCGGCAGCACGTCGGTGTAATCCTGCGTGATATTCCGAGGCAGGGATTCGGTTACACCATTCCAGGTGACGCTCGAGATACCACTGTAGTGACCGAGCGTGTTGACGACGCGAACCCCGACATCGCCATCGACTGGCACGTTGAAAAGCGTGGAATCGTAATGTGCCTGGGCATAGCCGGTACGCGTCTCTTCACGGGCTTTGAAGCCACGAAGCGGATTATACGGCGTGACCTCCGGCTGGAACGCCGCGAGCGTGTTTTTCCAGCCTTGATCCGTTGGATTCAGAGCAACGAGTTGCTGTAGAGCAGTCCGCGTAAAGTCCAGAAGGTCAGCGCGATTATCGACGATACCTTCCCGCGACGGCATCAACCAGTTCCGGAAGCCTTGCGCGTCCCCTCGGAAGGTGTCTTGCGTCAGTGACAATTCGCCCGCTGGAACGCTGGACAGCGCTATCTCCAGCGGCATGGTCCAGGCGTACCGGTCGTTGCGGCGGAGGAAGGCATTGCGGTCGGTAAAGCGCAGACCAGCCTTGATCGTCTTCACGATACCCCAGTCGGCATCGAACACCACATCACCCCGCAACTGTATACCGTTGCCGCCCACCTTGTAGACGCTCTCGTAATAGCCGCGCCAGATGTAGTTGGCAGGGTCCGAAACATCCAACCCCGGTGCACTGAAGGCCACCCCGCCGTCGGTTTCAAAGTTTACCTCGACCACCGGCGCAGTCTTCAGGGCCGAATCCAGACTCCACGAATCGTTGGCATACAAGCTGTTCGTATAGGCCACGTCCGTCGAAAACTTCAGGCGGCCATTGGTGTAGGAGCCGCCGACCGCGATCTGCTGTGTATCCGTCCGGTCAGCTGAGGTCGAACGGTAGAACTCAGGCCGATTTCCACCGGTCTTGGTAAAGCTCAACGCCATGTCGGTTCCGTCCTGCAGAACCACATTGCTGAGCGTAGGCGCCCCCTCCTTCAATGGGACGCGGCCCCAGTCGTTCTCGTGCGTGGCCCGGTAGGCCTGCCACAGCAGGTCGGCATAAAGTTCGACATTGTCGTTCACGCGCCACTGCAAGGTCGCATTGGCGGACGGACGCCAACGATGGCCGCTGTCATTGTAGACACCGATTGCCCCCGGGAACCAGAAGCTGTTGCCCACCGACGACGGCTGAACGACAACGCCGTTGTCAGGCTGGGTGATCCAGCCATCCGCCCAGCGGACGGCATTGCGGTAGGTCTGCTCGGTATAGGACAGGTTCAAAAGCGCGCCGAATTCCCCCAGGTTCGTCGACCAGCGGTCTGTGAACAGGATATTGCCGTTGGTGTTGAACTTGCCGTTCTGGTCGTTGTAGGTCTCGCGAATGGCGCCATGGACTTCAAAGCCCTTGAAGTCGAAAGGCCGGCGCGTGCGCACATTGACGAGACCCGCCAAGCCCGGATCAAGCAGATCGGCCGTCGCGGACTTGTAGACCTCCATGCCGGCGAGCGCGCCTGACGGGAAATCCTGAAGCTGCACACGGCGCAGTTCGGCTGTCGAAATGTCCCGGCCATTGACCGTCGTGGCGACATCCGGAAGTCCGCGCACCAGAACGCCACTGCCTTCGTCACTGCCGCGCGAAATCTGGATGCCCGGGAGGCGCGCCAGCGATTCGGACGCATTGTTGTCGGGCAGCTTGCCAATATCTTCAGCGACAACCGCATCGAGAATCGCATCCGAACGGCGCTTGATTTGCTGCGCCGATCGGAGACTGGCGCGGTAGCCCTTAACGACGATCGCCTCAGGGTCCTGGTCGGCATCAGCCTGAGCGTTATCCGCCTGCGCAGGCGCGGCGGGTGACGATTGCGCAAAGGCGGCTCCGTGCGTCGCCACAAGCAGCACAGAGGCAGACAGCAGCAATTGGAACTTTAGCTTCATTTGTTTCCTCCGAAATTTTTTTTGGCGTGGCTTACGTCCGACGCACGTTGCCCGATTTGTAGGACAATATTATTTAATGGACAAATATATTTTTTATAATCTGATTAAAAAATGCAGCGGCACCCTTACAATCCAATTAGCAGCAGGAAGAGCCCACCGACACGTCGATAAAAATAACCGTTAAATTTCAATTGTTTATGCAATCCCCGCCTCAAGAATGGATCGCGATCTTTACGGGCGGATTAAAGGGGCGGCCGCGCCACGACAGAGGCGCAACCCATGACAGCGCCACAAGGCCCGCGCTAAGGCAATTAAATCGTATTAGTTCTTTACAATTTTCATATTAAAGCGGAGTATTTTCAATGCTTCGCTTCAAAAACCGGAAATGCTCCGGTGAGCATAGCACTGGGTTTGAAGCATGTGTAGCAGCGGAACATCATATATTCCATTTTTTCACGATATAGCATTATTGTTCCATCAGTCTTCCGGCACACAAAACGCAGAAAGCGCTGCTTGCTTCAATGAAGCGAGCAGCGCTTTCGGTCATTGTGTCGTGCATTCCTAGATCGGTATGATTTTAGGTGAAATATCATACCGATCTAAGTTTTTGTTTTGGCGCGATATTTAAAGCGAAAACCGCTTCACACTTTTCGCCATATCGCTCTAACGGCGAGCAGTGTTCACCTCGCCGGGAAATGCTTGTGCATTACCCCTTTGGCTTCAGGTAGCCGTGCATGCCCAGCCAGCGGACGTAGGCGTCGAACCAGCCTGTGCTCGTCGTTTCTTTCGGATACATGCCGAAGCCGTGGCCGCCCTGTTCATACAGATGGAACTCTACCGGGCGCTTGGCAGCGCGCCAGTTGTCGATCAGGCCATAACCGGCATTGGCAAAGAATGGATCGTCAGCCGCCAACGCAATAAAGAGCGGAGGCGCGTCGGCCGGCACCTCTACCGGCGCGAGCGGCCCATAGATGTCGGCGATGAAGGCGGGCTTTGCGTCCTGGCCATGCAGGGTAGTGGAGAGCGTCAGCATGGCGCCGGCGGAAAAGCCGATCATGCCGATGCGGTCCGCGTCGACGTGCCATTCCTTTGCGCGCGAACGGACCAGCGCGAAGGCCGCGCGGGCATCGGCGATCTGGGGCGCCAGCGCGACCGATGGATCCTGTGTTGCCGGTGGACGGCGGGCGCCACCGGAGAACATCTCGGTCATCGACTTTTCAAAGGCAGGCATGTCTTCGGGCGTCGGGTTCAGGCGGTACTTCAGAACAAAAGCGGCAACTCCCTTGTCCGCCAAGGCCTTGGCGACATCCCAGCCCTCATTGTTCATCGACAGGGTCCGGAAGCCGCCGCCGGGTGCGACGATGACGGCCGCGCCTGTGGCCTTTGCCGGGTCAGGCAGGAAGGGCGTCAGCGTCGCCACCGTGACGTTGCGGGCAAAGAAACTGCCGTATTGCGTATGCCAGGACTCCTTTGCCGTCGCGCCCGGCAACGGGCCGGTGTTCAGCACGATGGCATTAGGCTGGGCCGGGATGTCGATCGGCTTCATGGTGTCGTCCTGCGCCATGGCCGTGGCGGCACAAGCCAGCATCAGCAGGGCTGTCGCCAGCGCCGTCGTGGCCGACCGGATAAGGCCGCGCGCGGGCCGGGTCTGGGTCTTCGGAGTCATGTATTCCTCGTCTCTTTTTATATGTTTATGGTTCCAGCGTGTATGTCGACGTGACGGTCAAAGACGCCGTGCCCCCCGCTGCCGGGGTCAATCCTTTGCGGGCCGACGGTTGGCCGCCGCCCAGCCAGAGCGCGACCTTGCCGGCCTTAACCGAGCGCGAACCGTCGGCGTTGACGGTGGACAGCGCGCGGCTATCGAGCGTGAAAGTGACGGTCTTCGTCTCGCCGGCCTTCAGGTGGATGCGGTCGAAGCGCGTCAGTGCGCGAACGGGCGCGGTCTTCTGGCCAGGGTGGCTGACATAAAGCTGCACGACCTCATCGCTGTCGATGCGGCCGGTATTGGTGATGTCGGCCGATATCGTCACCTGGCCATCGCCCGGCACGGTCGCTGCCGACAGCTTTGCCGGGCTATACTTGAAGGTCGTGTAGGACAGACCATAGCCGAAGGGATACAGCACCTCGCCCTTGAAATAGCGGTAGGTGCGCCCCTTCATGTTGTATTCGCTAAAGGCGGGCAGCTGATCGGCCGAACGGTAGAAGGTGACCGGTAGACGGCCAGCGGGGCTGTAGTCACCCGCGATAAGACGCGCCACGGCCGCACCACCCTGCCCGCCCGGATACCAGGCTTCAATGATGGCCGGGACGTTTCTGTCCGCCCAGTTGACGCTGAGTGCCGAGCCATTAACCAGGACCAGGACAACAGGTTTGCCGGTGGCTGTGACCTACTCCAGCACCTTCTGCTGGACGGGCGGCAGGTCGAGGCTGGTGCGGTCGCCACCGGAAAAACCGGGCGTTTCGACGCGCATTTCCTCGCCTTCGACCCGTTGGGACAGGCCGGCGGCAAACACAACCAGGTCGGCATCCTTCGCGGCCGCCACGGCGTCCCGTGCGCCCACGTCGGACGGCAGGCTCCAGAGCAGCTTTTCATCGCCGCTCGCCTGACGCTGGAAGGATTCGACACGGATAAAGTTCCGGCTCCCCGCCTCAAGACGGGCGGTCCCGGTCGCGATCGAGGGCCGCCAGTCGACGCGCCACGCGTCGACGATCAGCTTGTCGTTAACCCAAATGCGATAACCACCGTTGGCGTCATAACGGAAACGATATTCCCCGGTTTCAGGCGCCGTCAGGTAGCCATCATAGCGCACCGCGCCACTGCGCTGCTCGCCCTTCCAGGATTGACGGATGCCTGCATCAGCTGTGGTTTTCTGAGCCGTGCCGGTCATCTCGCTGGACGCGAAATGGCTGGTATTCACGCCCTTTTCGGCGCAAGCCGCGTCACGGCACAAGGCCTCGTCCGGCACCGGCGCCAAGGCGGGATCGATCAGGCCGGAGCCCTGGGCGTAACGGACCGTGGCATTGGGAAAGCGGGCGCGGATACCGGCCAGAATCGTCACCGGATGCGATGGCTCACCGTTGTAGTTGCCGACGAGCGAGTCGAGGGAATCTGCGTTTGGTCCGATAACCGCGATGGTGCGCGGTTCAGTCTTGAGCGGCAGGAGGCCGTCGTTCTTCAACAGCACCATGGCGGCTTCAGCGACGCGCTGCGACAGGTCGCGGTTGGCCTGGGTGTCGTAGTCGTCCGCCGTGATCTCAGGGAAGACCTTGGCGGGTGGATCGAACTGCCCCAGCTTGAAGCGGGCGGTGAACAAGCGCACAAGCGCCGTGTCGAGCGTCTTTTCAGACAGCAAACCCTTACGGACGGCGCTGGTCAGGTGATCGGCTTCATTGGCGTTGCCGCAGATCAGGTCGGTCCCGGCCATGTAGGCAGCCGTCACGCCCTCCTCCGGCGTCGCCTTATAATGGTGCGAAGTCTTGTAGTAGATGTCGCCGACGGCGTCGCAGTCGGACACGACGAAGCCGTCAAAGCCCCAGTCCTTGCGCAGGTGTTTGACCAGAAGGTCCTCGTTGGCGCAGGCGGGCACGCCGTCTATGGCGTTATAGGCGCACATGATCGAGACCGCCTTGCCTTCGGTAATCGTGGCGCGGAAGGCCGGCAGATAGGTGTCTTCGAGATCGTAGCGCGACGGATTGACATTGTCGCGGTGGCGTCCGGCTTCGGGGCCCGAGTGGACGGCATAGTGTTTGGGCGTGGCGACGGTGCGGTAATAGACGGGATCTTCGCCCTGGAGCCCCTTGACGAAAGCCACACCAATGCGCGCCGTCAGATACGGGTCTTCGCCGAAGGTCTCCTGGCCCCGGCCCCAACGCGGATCACGAAAGATGTTGATATTGGGCGACCACACGGTCAGCCCCCGGAACCAGTCCGAACCGCCGAAGCGATGGCGGCTTTCCACGTGCTTGGCGCGAAATTCGACCCCGATGGTATCGGCTACGTCGTGGATCAGTTCCTCGTCGAAGGTCGCGGCCAGCCCGACCGCCTGCGGGAAGACGGTGGCGTAACCGGCCCCGGCCACGCCGTGCAGGCCTTCGTTCCACCAGTTGTATTCGCGGATATTGAGGCGCGGGATCGCTGGCGCATCATTGATTAACTGGGCTGTTTTTTCTTCCAGCGTCATGCGAGAGATCAGGTCCGCCGCGCGCGCCTGGGCTGGCTTTGTGGCGTCCTGGTAGTCCGGCGCTTCCAGCGGGTTCTGGGCGTGGGCCGCTTGCCACGCGCCCGCGCTTGTCAGCACGGCGGCGACGGCAACCGTCAGATAGCGGATACGGCGGCTTTTGATAGAGGCCATGTCAGGTCCTTTTTATTCATAAAGCGGCATGCCAGCCGGCGTAAAGGTTCGCCAGGCCGCAAAGTCGCGCAGCCCGCGATGCCCTCAGGCACGCGATCAAAGGTAGATGTCTCGCGGCGAATGCCGCCATTAAGGCCACAGTCAGGCGCTCGGCGCTCCGGCCATTAGTGGCGCGCGGTCTGCTACTGCGTTGAAGGAAACGGTGGAGCGGCCATATGCCGCGCCGGTAAGCGCGAAGGATTCATGATGTACTCCCATTTGCCTCTCCGGGTCTTGGCACCGGCTCGCTCAGCGTTTTCCGCCGTTGTGATAGCGCTAACACAGTTTTTTTCAGATGGAAAGCAAATAGTCAGACTTTTATCAGTGACTTTTTCTTCCCTAAGCGGAAGCGCCGAAACGTCTCGGCGCGCGCGGTAATCTCGACCACGCACGTGTTGAATAATTGGCGACCAGGCGCTAACGCAGGCTCAAACCTGGCCGGCAAATGGGGCGGCGCAGTTGCCGACAATAAATTCCTCATGCGTCGGCATGACATCGCAACACTTCTTAATAACGTCGCGAATATCGCCCAGCCACCGGGACAGGCTGTCACCGTCAAGGCTAAGCGTCAACGGGTCGGGAGATCTGGGCCGTATGCCCTGCCCCCACATAACCGCCAGCCAGCTGTGCAGCCTGAACTGCTCTCCGCGTTCCTCGGGTATCCGCCCCCGGCTTCGGAACAGGTCCAGCCGCTGTTGCAGGCCATCCGGAACGGACATCGAGGTACAGTAGCGCCAGAACTCGGAATCGTCGCGCTGACCTGCATGATAATGCA
>CAMLPZ010000086.1 GCA_946482045.1 uncultured Asticcacaulis sp. | reverse complement strand
AGTTCACCCGCAGGTCCGGACACCCATGAGCACCATCATCCCGCCCCCCGAAGTCATCTATGTCGACGGCCACAAGGTCGCGTGCAACGGCGGCGGCGGCCCACTGGGCCACCCGCTCGTCTATCTGGAACTGGGCGAAGACGGCGAGGTCGAATGCGGCTATTGCGACCGCAAGTTCGTCCATAAGGACCACGCCCACGACTACCACGATCCGGCGCCGCGTCCCGAAGGGGAGCATTAAGCGCATGCTGAAAAGTGCCTCGCGGTTTTCAGATAACATGCGCGGGGAGCTATAGCCTTGCGGTTTCTACACACCATGGTCCGTGTGAAGGACCTGGATGCGTCTTTGCGCTTCTACTGCGATGGCCTTGGCCTGAAGCAGGTCCGCCGCATGGACAATGAAAAAGGCCGCTTCAGCCTGATCTTCCTGTCCGCCGACGAAGACGGTCACATGGGCGCGCACGACGGCCTGCGTGGCCAGGCCGAGGTCGAGCTGACCTACAACTGGCCCGACGAAAACGGTAATGTCGAAGACTATGGCGGCGGCCGCAATTTCGGCCACCTGGCCTATGAGTTCGACGACGTATACGCCATTTGCCAGCACCTTAGCGACATGGGCGTGGTCATCAACCGCCCGCCGCGCGACGGCAGCATGGCCTTTGTGCGATCCCCCGACGGCATTAGCATCGAACTGTTGCAAAAGGGCCCGGCGCTTCCTCCCGCCGAGCCCTGGGTCAGCCTGCCGAATATCGGCACCTGGTAATTCGGGAAATTCAGGCGAACTCCGCGCCGCGCCAGAAACCGACACTGTCGGCCGCGACCACACTGGCGAAT
The DNA here is from genome assembly GCA_946482045.1 of uncultured Asticcacaulis sp. The sequence goes on along the minus strand of CAMLPZ010000086.1, from coordinate 13,540 downwards.
GGTCCAGCCAGGGTCGCATTGTGGTGCGCGATGATCATGTCGGCGGGCAGGACTTCGCCATCGACCGTCGTATGGGCATCGCCGGCCAGCACGACTTCAAACCCAAGATCGGCCGCGGCCCGGCACGAGCTGTCGATGCCGGTGTCGGTGCCTGCTCCGGCCAGGATCAGCCGCGATATGCCGACGGCCTTAAGCTGCGCTGACAGGTTGGTGCCCTGGAAGATGCTCGGCCGCACCTTGTCGATCACCCAGTCCGGGAAACGCGGTTCCAGCGGCGCCAGCAGCCGCCAGCCTTCCGAGCCGCGCGGAAAGGCATCGGAGACAGTCTGGACGAAGACGATCTGCACCGCGTCGCGCCGTGCCCGGTCGATCAGCGCACAGACACGGCGGATAACGAAGTCGGCATCGTGCGGCCTTTGCTGCGCGGCGAACAGGGCGCGCTGCATGTCAATGACGATCAGCGCGGATTGAATATTGCGTTGAGGGGGCATGCGTGGCTCCGGTGCAGTGCGGCCGGAGTGGTTCTTTCGTCCCCGGCCTTTACGATGAAAGGAACGGGGAGTTTGCGAACTGTGCTGTTAGCCTAGGGCCACGCACCGGCAAAACGCCCCGCCACTGGCGGTCGTTGTTGCGGCTACGGTACGGGCTCGGCTGTTCAGCATGGCCACACCGTGACACAGCGGCGCAGACAGGTCAATGGCCAGCGTGATGGTGTTGCCGGGAGGCAGACGTGAGCGATTAATCGGCCAGGCCCGCCTTGTTGGCCGATGGCTGGCCGCTGAGGTTGTGAGCCAGTATGGCGTCGAGCCGTTCAGGATTGAAAGGCTTGGACAGGTAGTCGTCCATGCCGACATCCAGGCATTTCTGGCGGTCGCCGTTCAGCGCATGCGCCGTCATGCCGACGATCTTGACCGCCTGCATCTGCCCGGCGGCCTGGAGCTTACGGATCAAGGCCGTGGCCGTATAGCCATCCATGACGGGCATCTGCACGTCCATCAGCACGAGGTCGAAGGGTTCGGCTTCCAGCTTTGCGACTGCCTCCTTGCCGTTATTGGCGACGACCACCTCGTAGCCGGCGTCCTGAAGCAGGGTCAGGGCGACGATGACATTGCCTTCATAGTCCTCGACCAGCAGGATACGCTTGCGATGGCTGGTCTTCTTAAGCGCGTTCTGGACCTCGGACGGCGGGCGGGTGGCACGGAAGCGTGGATCGTCGTCGTTTTGGGCGATATGTTCGACGTGTTGCAGCGGCAGGGTGATACAGAAACGCGAACCCATGCCCTCCTGGCTCTGCACGTTGACCTCGCCGCCCATCATGGTGACGAGGTTCTTGACGATGGTCAGGCCCAGGCCCGTGCCGCCAAAGCGCCGGGAAATAGTTTCGTCGGCCTGGACGAACTTGTCGAACACGCGTTCCATCTGCGCCTGGGTCATGCCGATGCCGGAATCGACAACGTCGATACGCACACGTTGCTCGCTCTCGATCTTGACCAGTATATTGACGAAGCCCTCTTCGGTGAATTTCAGCGCGTTCGACACCAGGTTCAGCATGACCTGGCGGATGCGCGCCACATCGCCGACGAAGTTCATCTGCGCGCGCGGTGGCGCCTTGACGGACAAAAGCAGGTCCTTCTCGATGGCGCGCACATTCATGATCGAGCGCACTTCTTCCAGGACGTCCGACAGGTTGAAAGGCCGGTTCTCGATCTGCATCTCGCTCGACTCGATCTTGGCGATATCGAGTAAGTCGTTGATCAGGTTCAGCAGTGACGCGGAACTGATGTTCAGTGTCGAGATGAACTGGCGCTGTTTTGGCGTCAGATTGGGGTCGCGATCAAGGATGCTGACGATGCCGATAATGGCGTTCATCGGCGTGCGCAACTCGTGGCTCATATTGGCCAGGAACTCGCTCTTGGCGAGGCTGGCCTCCTCGGCCGCCATGCGTTCGGACTGGTTGAAGATATGGATGATAGACTGGGCCATTTCGACATCTTCCTTAGCCCACGGCCGCGATCGGCTCTGGACTTCCTGTTTCCACAGGTCGAATGACGCGCGCGGCACCAGGCGATGGCCAGCCTTTTCCTCTACGGCGGTCTTCTCAGGGTTGCCGGCCCAGTTGACGTTCTTGGCGATGGCGTCGCGGAACCAAATGACATAATCGTTGCGCATATGGCTGATCGGAGCGGCCAGGAAGCCGCCCTTCAGCCCTTCCAGCCCCGGGACGCCGGCGCAGAAGGTTTCAGCGTCATTGGTCTTAACGATGCCGCCGGGGTGGCGGCGGTGCAGCCAGTCGGCCAGGCGGACCATCGTCTCTTCATTCGGCGCCGAATCAAAGCTGTGGACGCGCTTCTTGTATTGCACCGCCATGCCCTGGGACTTCATGGCGTCGAGCGCCAGTTCCTTCTTTTCGACAAGGAGGTCGTAGAGGTCGAAATGCGTTCCCAGGGTCGCCGACAGTCGCTCGACGATCAGCCGGCGCTTCTCGCTTTCGGCGCGATCGACGATTTCTTCCAGCGACGACAGTTGCGCCGAGAATATGTGGCCCATGATTTCCGACACCAGCCGGATGCGATAGGGAACATGATAGGGGCTGTTGTGATGGCATGCGACCAGCCCCCAGAAGCGGCCGTTCTGCATGATGGTGATCGACATCGATGCCGATACGCCCATGTTTGCCAGGTACTGGACGTGGATCGGCGACACGCTGCGCAGGGCCGACATAGACATATCGAGCGGGCGGTTGGTATGCGGATTCAGCGCCGGCAGGACCGGCACCGGCGCATAGTTGATATCGGCGATCGCCCGGATGAAATTCTTGGTGTAAAGCGCGCGGGCTTGCGGCGGGATGTCGGAAGCCGGGAAGTTCAGCCCCTTGTACGACGCCATGTAGGGCGCGCGGCTTTCGGCAATGACTTCACCGTTCCATTCTTCGTCGAAACGGTAGAGTTTGACTCGGTCGAAGCCGGTGATCTTGCGCACCTGCGCCGTCACGAAATTATACAGGTCTTCGGTCTTGCGTTGGTCGCGCATGCCGACGGCGAATTGGCGCATTTCGTCGTAAAAGTAATCGCGCTCCAGCACCTTGGGATTATCGACGATTTCCAGTTCGACGACGATATAGCCGTCCGACAGGTGGGCGACGGCGTCGAAGCTTTGGCCGTTCACCTTGATGACTGTCGACTGGGTCGGCTCGAGCTCGCGGGTGACAACGATATGGCGTATGATCTCGGCCTGTTCGGCACCAAGAATATCGTCCAGTTTGGTGCCTAAGGCCTTTGTATATGGCACGCCGATCCAGGATTCCAAATTCTCGCTGGCCTGCAGGATAGTGTGGTCGTCGCGATTGAGCACCAGCATGACGCCGAACGGCTGGATGGAGCCCGGCGTGTGAATCGGTTCTTGCTCGCAACTTTGCAGGGCACGTTCCAGCTGCTTTTCGGTCAGTTGTTCACGGGGTTTGAAGGGCATGTTTATCTTTCAGGCATAGTACGATGTCGCAGATATCGGCGACTCCCTGAAAGCACGCCACAGCCGTCTCGATCGTTTCATTCGGTTGTAAGAAGGGTGCAATTTCGAATAAGTTTTCAATAAAATTTTGCCAGCGCTTACCGTTTTCGTCGCCGTAACCGGCAAAGAAGCGTTGTTCTGTCACAGGTTGCAGGTGCAGATGCCGCCTAAGCGCCTTTGACATGACATTACCCCCAAGGGTCGATCCCTGCTTGACGTAGAGGTACCCCCATATTTGGGAGGGGGTGTGGAGGCCGGGCAAAGAGACCTCGATCGCCAACGGCATGAGGCCCTGCCTTTGCATGTCCTGCGCCAGCCAGTCGCGCACGGGCGCGCTGGCGGCCGGGAAGGAAACAGGCCGGGACTCCATGATCCTGTAGAACAGCTCAAAGGCCAGAAGCGCGTAGCGGTAGTCGCGGAATGTCACGTCCGGAGAGATGAGCGGCGCCAGAAGCGGATGGACATGCAGGGCTTCATGGGCATCGCGCGTCTCGGTTCTCAGGCGTTCCAGCAGGGTCATCGGGCAATCGTATCGTTTCGCTGCAACTGCATTATCACCGTATGTCTTCGAATCACAAAGAGCGGAAGCGGCCGTTAAGCCACTTCCGCTCTTGATACTCCGGTTCGGCGGAACCGAAGATGTTCGTTAAAGGCGGTCGGAACGGATCGTGCCGTCATCGACCATGTCGTTATTCTCGTCGTTCCAGCGGCGGACCTGAAGTTCGGCTTCGTCCTGGGCAACGCCGTAGCGTTCCTGAATCTTGCCTGCCAGGAGCTTGCGGTTGCCTTCGATAACGTCGAGGTCGTCATTGGTCAGCTTGCCCCATGCCTTCTGGACGTGGCCCTTGACCTGTTCCCAGCTGCCGTCGATACGATCGCGATTCATGACTATCTCCTTTGAAATCATTTTTGTTGATCAAAGGATATCGGACGCCGGCTAAGGTTTCCACGCGGGGCGGGGCGAACTTCGTAAGGAGTTGATCAGAACAGCTTCGACGGCAGGCTTTGCGGCGTGCAATAGCCGCTTTCGCCGGGATGGCTGCCCTTCTTGTTGCCGCCGAACATTCCGAAGACGCCGCTGTCGATCTCCTCGGCATAGAATGCACCGCGCGACCGGTCGAGCGTGATGCGCAGGGCCGCGCCGCGCTTGGTCACCCTGTTGACCAGATAATAGGCGCTTTCAGTGACATTGGCGGTGCACATGGTGTCGAGACAGATGGAGCCGCGAATCAGCGACTTGTGTGCCGGGTCGACGAACAGGAATTTGAAGTCGGCCGTCTGGTCAGGGAAGACCGCCGACGGGAACAAATCGATATAGAAGCTGCCGCGGCTGATTGTCTGCTTGCCATCGGCGACGATGGTTTCGCACTTCAGGCTGATTTGCGCCTGGCCACCGACTGTCGGCGCGGCCTGTGGGATCGCCTGGGCCACCACAGGCGGCGGTGGGGGAGGGGGAGGCGGCGTGGCATCCACCTTCGGGGCAATAGCGACGTCGGAAGGCGGTGCGACCGGCACGTTGGTTTCTGCCGGCTGGGGCATGACCTCATGCGTTAGGGCGTGCGCCGGCGGGCCGGGCGTCACAGGCTGGGCATTGGGCACAGTCGATGGCGCAAGCGAGGTATAGGGTATTGGACCGGCGGGCGTGGCGGGCACCGTGGCCTTCGGCTTCGCCTTGACCTTCTTACGGATCTTTTTCTTCACCGGCGCCGTAGCTTCGGGCTCACCCTCCTCGGCATGCGCGATAGCCGGCGCGGTTAGCGAAAGGGCAATAGCAACAGCGAGCCAGAGCGGTTTCACGTCACGCCTCTTCATCGAAGCGGTTGGCGACCAGTTCGCTGAGCGCCTTGACGGCGGCCTCGGCGTCTTCGCCCTCAGCTTCGATTTCGATCAGCGAGCCCTTTGCCGCACCTAGCATCAACAGGCCCATGATCGACAGGGCATCGACGCGGTTGTCGTCCTTGATGACGTGGATCTGGGCTTTCTCGAAACTCGAGGCCAGTTTCACGAACTTGGCCGAGGCGCGGGCGTGCAGGCCCTTATTGTTGCAGATTTCGACCTGGGCTCGCACCGGTAATGCCGTCTCACTCATAGGACCTCCTTCGGAGGTATTTGGTGTTTTGCCGGATGATGCGAGAGTTCTGATTCCGAGTCCAGTCAAAATCCTATGAGACTCAGTTGTCTCCGGACAGAACGTAGGAGGCGACCGTCACATATTTGCGGCCGGCTTCCTGGGCGTGGCAGACGCAGGCGCCCAGGTCTTCGTTGCGGCGAAGCGAGGCCAGCTTGATCAGCATGGGCAGATTGATGCCGGCGATGACTTCGGCGCGCGTCTGTTCCATCACCGAAATAGCCAGGTTGGACGGCGTGCCGCCGAACATGTCGGTCAGCAGGATGACGCCGTCACCGGTATCGTTCTCAGCAGTGGCCTTCAGGATTTCCTGACGACGCAGGCTGACATCGTCTTCCGGCCCGATGCAGATAGGGGTCACCTGGCTCTGTGGCCCCACCACATGTTCCATCGCCGCGACGAACTCTTCGGCGAGCCTGCCATGCGTAACGATCACCAGTCCGATCATGTATGCCTTAACCTTACTGCCGCGCTCGTGCGACCGGCCGAATACGCGATATTAGTCCTCTTTGCTTCGCACTGCAAAATGAGAAATTGTGAACTGCCCAGCAAAACCCGCACCAAAGCGAAAACCGTGGCTTCTGTGTCACTTGACGTAGCGGCACGGTAGGGTTGTATCGCTAAGGCCTTCCAGGTGCGGCCTAGTTTTGCCGCAGGCGCGTGATGAGTTTCGGGACCGAAGACGCTTCACGTGGATTGAGGCGGGTCGTTGGGAGGTTCAGTCCCAATATGGGAGTGATTTCGTTTTCCGGCAAGCGGTCGACCGGATCGGTCTGCGCCATCGCCACCAAAGTGATACGGGTCATTGGGCGGCGCTGTCCCTGACCGATGATGCCAAGGCCGCGGACTTCCATTAGTCCTTCGATGGTTTCGGGCGGAGCAGCATAGAGGTGCCCGCCGGACGTCCAGATGCACGAATAGTCGTCCGAGACCAGGTGACAGCCCGATTCGATGGCGCGCAGGGCCAGGTCGCTTTTGCCGATGCCGGACGGCCCCACAACCAACACACCGCGCCAGGTCTGGCCAACCAGGAGCGTCAGGGAGGTGGCGTGGAGGATCAGTTTGCTCATGCAGACGCGGAAAACATAAGGGGTTTGGGGCCCCAAGAAACGTTTTGGGCCCCAAGACTTACTTCTTTTCCTCTTCTGGCCGCAAGCGGCTGGACGCGGAAAAGAAAAAAGGTGTTCGTGGGGTCACAGCCGGCCCTCCGCATGGCTTCGGGCGTTATTCGCGGAGATCGATACATTCAGTATCGATCTCATCCGCTTTGCTTTTCAGCAAAGCGGCGCTCCTCACCCCTAAACCCTGAAATTTAAGCGCTCGGCAGGACAATGCTGAATCTGGCCCCCACCACCTTGTCACCCTCGGTCCGGTTCTCGGCCCAGATCTTCCCGTGATGCGCCTCGACGATCTGGCGCGAGATCGACAGGCCGAGGCCCGAATTGTTGCCGAAGCTCGTGCCCTTCGGACGCGATGTGTAGAACCGCTGGAAGATGGTCTCGAGGTTTTCCTCAGGAATCCCCGGGCCGTCGTCCTCGACCGTGACCAGGAGCTGCCCGGCCTCGCCCTGGGCCAGCACGACGCGAACCTCACCGTCTTCTGGCGAGAAGGAGCGGGCATTGTCGATAACGTTGCGGAACACCTGGCCCAGCGGACCTTCGCGGCCGCTGACCCTGGCCTGGGTGATCTCGCGGCTTAAGGTAACCCGAACCGTACCGGTATGTTCGTACAACGACACGATGTCTTCCATCAGCCCGCCGACATCGATCGCCTTGGGCACGTCGCGCGACAGCTCGGCGTCGAGGCGCGACGCATTGGAGATATCGGTAATCAGGCGATCGAGCCGGCGCACATCCTGGTTAAGCACCCCCATCAGCCGTTCCTTGGCGCTGTCGTCCCTGACGATCGACAGCGTCTCCAGGGCGCTGCGGATCGAGGTCAGCGGATTCTTGATTTCATGCGCCACATCGGCGGCGAAGCGGTCGATTTCCTCCATCCGCCGCCACAGCGTATCGGTCATGCTTTCCAGCGACCGCGCCAGGCCGCCGATTTCGTCCCGACGCTCCTCGAGATCGGGCAGGGAGATGGCGCGTGCCTGGTTGGCGCGCACCGTATCGGCGGCCACCGACAGACGCTGGATCGGCCGCGTGATCAGGAAATGCAGCATGATCGACGAGATAAAGGTCACGCCCAGGGCGACCAGGATAAACGGCACCATGGCCTGGCGCTGGGCCTGGACGATCTCGTCGACATTACCGCGTTCCAGGGTCAGCACACCCAGCACAGTCTTGACGCGCTTGATGGGGATGGACACCGACACGACCTTCCGGCCGCGCTCATTGCGGCGGACGTGGGCGACGTCCGTACCGCTCAGCGCCATGGCGACTTCGTCCTGAAGGTCGCTCTGGCCCTGGGCGCGCAGCTTCGCCATTTCAGAGGAATTGTCCTTGGGCTGCGGATCGGTCGACTTGCGCGCGGGCGGCAAAGGCGTGACCTCGATCCGGTCCGAGCCGGCCAGTGAGTCGGCGATCCAGGTACCATCCGACACCAGCTCGCCGTTGATGTCGAACAGACGCGCCCGCTGGCCCTGTGGAATAAAACGGTTCATCACCTGGGCGGCATAATAGGGCTGGAGGTGCGGGGCTTCGTTCTCCTCGCCCGTTGCCACGGCGCCGATCAGGTTCCCTATGGTCTGGGCCTGGGACTTCAGCGAGTCTTCATAGGCCTGGATCAGGCCGCGGCGGAACTCGTTGACCACCAATGTACCGCAGACGAGGATCAGCAGGCTGATGATGTTCAGTCCGACAACCAGCCGCCCCAGGCGCGAATGGATAAAGGGCAGCCGCTTGTACCAGGGACTGGTTGTCATCAACGTTTCCTATGGGGCGAACGCGCGCTCAGGCTTCGCGGTAACGATAGCCGACGCCGTACAGCGTCTCGATCGAATCGAATTCGGGATCGACGACGCGGAACTTCTTGCGCATACGCTTGACGTGGCTGTCGATCGTGCGGTCGTCGACATAGACCTGGTCGTCATAGGCTGCGTCCATCAGGTTGTCGCGGCTCTTGACGAAGCCCGGACGCTGGGCCAGGGCGTGCAGCAGCAGGAATTCGGTGACGGTCAGGCGCACCGGCTTACCGTCCCATGTGCATTCGTGGCGCGCGGCGTCCATGACCAGCTTGCCGCGCTTCAACGACTTGGCGTTCAGCGCCTCCTGGACCTCGGGCGCCTCGCCTTGCTCGACGATGCCGGCGCGGCGCAGGACCGCCTTGACGCGCTCCAGCAGCAGGCGTTGCGAGAACGGCTTGTGCATGTAGTCGTCGGCGCCCAGGTTGAAGCCCAGGATTTCATCGATTTCGTCATCCTTGGACGTCAGGATAATGACCGGCAGGTTGGACGTCGCGCGGATGCGTTTCAGCACTTCCATGCCATCCATGCGCGGCATCTTGACGTCCAGTATGGCGAGATCGGGCGGATCCTTCTCGAGCGCGGCAAGACCGGAGGCGCCATCGTAATAGGCCTGGATCGTATGACCGCCGCTTTCGAGCGCGAGAGATACGCTTGTCACGATGTTTTCGTCGTCATCGACCAGGGTAATGCGGGCCATGAATGCTCCGGTTTTCTGTAAAAGGTAGAATAGGATACGCCACTGCTACAGTTCTAAGAACGCAATCGCGTCCATTTCAAGGCGTGAACGCGGCTCAAAACAGGTCATATCGGGACGTGTCTGCGTCCTCAATGGGATTTTAACCTCATTTGTGTAAATTTTGCAGGAATTTCAAGGCTCCATGGTAGGGGCTGACCGGGAAATGTAATGAGTTCCTTTGCCCACAGCCAAGTGCACTATGAGGTTTTCGCGCGTAAGACGCCCTCATCGTCGTGGGCCTTGCAAATGGCGCTGGAAAACCGTGATCTCGCCATAAAGTCGGCCGAGACCCTGCTGGTCGAAAAGAGCTTCGCGGCGGTTATGGTCAGCAAGGAGACGCTGGATAACAACAGCGGTGAGTACCGTTCCCTGACCATCTTCACCAAGGGCGCTCCCGAACAGAAGACAAAGGTCAAGACCGTTGCGTCGGTTGACAGCATCTGCACCGCGCCTCAGGATCTCTACACTGCCCTGGCGCGCGAGAAGATTTCGCGCCTCCTGGAAGAATGGCTGAAACGCAACGCCGTCACGCCGTTCGAACTGCTGCACCGGCCCGATCTCGCCGAACGGCTGGAAGCAACGGGTACCGAGCTCCAGCACGTCGTGCAGAAGCTGGCTGTGCCCGAAAGCCAGGATACCGGCCAGGACCTGCACGAACTGATGCGCCGCTGGCGCGCCCTGATCGACAAGGCGGTGACCCGCCTGATCAGCGACGGCCGTAAAAAGACCTTTCCCGACGTCGTGCCATCCAACTGGCTCGGCACGATCGACAAGCTGTCGGGCCATCCCGAGAAGGCCTATGTCCTGGGCGGCGCCCTGGCGAAGGTGCTGGGTGAGGACAAACGGCCGGCGGTCAAGCTCGAAAAACTGCTGCTGTTCGCCACGGTGCTGGCCGACCATCTCGATGGCCGCGAATGGGCGATGCAGGTGATCGAAGCGCCGGTGGTCGAAATCTTCGCCTCGCGCAGTTCGCTGTCGGACGTTCTCGGCGAGGAAGCCGATCTCGGCACCTCGCTCGCCATCATGACCCGCATGGCTGCCGGCCGCGAGGTGGACCTGGTCGCCAAGGTTGATCCGCAAGTGGCACGCGTCATCCCGCCGTTGAAGGACGTGCTGGAAGGCTATCACAACCTGATCCTGCGCGACTGTCTTAAAACCCTGGCCGCAAACATCTCCAAGCGACTGATGCTGGAGCTAAAGGGGCCGCGCCGCCTGAAGCCCGGTGACCCGGAGGCCGAGATCGAGATCCTGCGGGCGCTTGCCATGTGCATGACGGCGGCCGGCAAGGAAGAGGCGCAGCGTGAGGACGTCAAGGAGGCCTTCACCGAACGTTCGAAGATGCTCGTGTCCTCGGACTTCGTCGCCAGCCTGACCCAGAGCGCGAACAGCGTATGCGAAGAAATCGATAAGCTGATCTGGCTGTGCGAAAACGTTGCGGGTGCGGCCAATAAGCGCCAGGCGGCGCGTTGGCTGGCGTCGGCCATCACCAGCCTGAAATTCGAACGCGAGATCCGCAATTCCAACACGCCGGCGCCGCAAAGGTTGCAACAACTGGCCCAGATGCAGAAAAAGGTGCTGAAGGCGGCTTTGAGTGACGCCGACCGCGATGAGATTATGGCCAAGCTGGGCCACATCGGTGGCCAGATCGCCGGCGACATCCACCTGATCCAGCAGACGTTGAAGGCGCCCGTGCCGCCGATGCAAAAGGTGGCCATGCTGCTCAATTTCGCCGCCGGCAACGGTGCGCCACTGGGGCCGATCAGCGACCAGGCGAAGGCGGAAGTGATGCGGTTGCTGCGCATGCCGCAGATCCGCGAGAGCCTGATGGGCAATCCCCAGGCCCTGGCGGCGCTGAAGCCGATGATGCAGGCGGCGGGGCTTGCCGCCTAACTTGGCGGCCTGAAGGTGATTTTTGTGGTTATCCGTTTTTTGCGGTTGAGTGTAACCGGGGATTGGCTTAGGTTCCGCGCCACCTGAGGCCGGAGTCCGGCGAAGCAGGCACCCGTAGCTCAGCTGGATAGAGCGTTGCCCTCCGAAGGCAAAGGTCGTGCGTTCGAATCGCGCCGGGTGCGCCAATAAATATAAGGGGTTGAGCGCTTCGAGCCTCGACCCTTTTTTATTCAGTCTATTACCGGTCCAGCACCGCAGATCAAAGAAAACGCCGCAGGTCGGAACCTGCGGCGCGAAGCGTCGGCCTGGGGCCGAACTTACTTTTTCAGCCAGACCGGCGGAACGGCCGGTCGGACAGGGTTCGGGCGGCGTTCCGCTTGGCCGGGTTTGTACAAATCCCGGAATGTGCACGCATAAACACACGCAACTCAGCATTAACTGTTCCCTGTAATATTTGCATGGGCTGACGTCGTGAACGCACAGCACTTTGGCAGCCTGCGCGGCGCCTCCATACAAAAAAACGGGGTAAGGGCATGGCGTACGGGGCGAGCGGATTTGAGGCCATCAATGCTGACGGACGCCGTTGGTCTCGGGCCCGTCTGAGAGGGGCGGCCAGTTCGCTCACCTTGCTTCTTGCACTCGCCGGTGCGGCACAGGCCCAGGTTGTCATCACACATAGCAACCCTTGGTCGACCAATCAGAAAAGCGGCGCCAACGGTGCTGTTGGTCTGGATAATCAGGGCAGGCATGTCCGTTGCGGCACGACCGATGGTGCAAATGGTAGCGGGAGCGGAACGCAAAGCAGGACCGTGACCTACGCACCCTCTGACCCCAATGCGACCTATAATGGCGATATTGCCATTATCGGCAGCCGCGGCGGCAATGGCGGCCAGGGCGGCAACGACCCGTTCGACGGCGGCTGCGTCTATGACGGCGGCGATGGTGGGGCGGGAGCCAATGGCAGCGCCGTGTCCCTGACCATCAATCCTGCTTCGAACGCGCCCGCCGGTGGTTACAACATCAGCGACACCGGCATCCTCAGCTATAGCTACGGCGGCAATGGCGGCAACGGCGGCTATACGACATATAAGGGAATGCACGGCGGCGATGGCGGGTCAGCCGGCAATGGCGGCAGTGTCACCCTCGTTAACAACGTCGCCTTCAATGTCGTGGGCGGACCGACCTCCTTCGGTATCGCCGCGCAGAGCGCGGGTGGCCGGGGCGGCGAAGGCGGTGAAGCGCACAATGGCAACAAGGGGTCCGTCGGCGGCAGCGGGGTTGCGGGCGGCAAGGGCGGGCAAGTCTCCATTACCAACAATGGCGCTATTCGTACGACCGGCGGCATGGCGATCGTGGCGCAGTCGATCGGCGGATTCGGCGGCGATGCCGGCCTCAGCCATAGCGGCTATGGCGGTGACGGCGGCTATGGTGGTGATGGCGGTACGGTCCTGATCTATAATCACGGCGCTCTCACGGTCGGCAGCAATGCGGTGGTCGATTGCACGGCCTCCGGGAAGAAGGGATGCAATCCGACTGCTATAGCGGCGATTGTCGCGCAAAGCGTTGGCGCTGGTGGCGGTGATGCCGGGGGCGATGCCGGCCGCACCGCCCTTGGGGCTGCGGGCGGTGACGCTGGTCACGGTGGCTTTGTGGTGGTCGACAATACGGCCTCGGTGAGTATCTTCGGCTCGTCTTCGGTCGGCCTGTTCGCCCAGAGCGTCGGCGGCGGCGGCGGCCGGGGCGGTTTCGCGACCGCCAGCGGCCGGCGCTCCGTCGCGGTCGGCGGTTCGGGCGGCGGGGGCGGCAATGGCGGCACGGTCGCCGCCGAAAACAGCGGCGACATCTGCACCGGCAATGCCTGCATCGCAGGCTTGGCCAACGCGCCCAATAATGACGACAGCGCCGGCGGCGCCTTCGGTATCTTCGCCCAAAGCATCGGCGGCGGCGGTGGCGCCGGCGGCTATGCCAAGGCCAAGTCGAAAACGATCTTTGGCGGATCGGCCCACGCCACAGGCGGCAGCGGTGGCGATGGCGGCTCAGGCGGCGAGATCGGCGTCCTCAATAGCGGTTCGATCCGCACGGTCGAAATCAACTCCACGGGTATTTTCGCCCAAAGCGTCGGTGGCGGCGGTGGCAATGCCGGGGGCGCCCTGGCGATGGCGACGGCGTTTATCGGCGAGGCCACTTCGGTCGCGCACGGCGGTTCGGGCGGCGGCGGCGGCAATGGTGGTCTGATCACGGTCAATTGCAACAGCTTCAGCAATGTCGCGCTCAACACGCCGATCTGCAACAACCACGGTAAACTGGTCGCGCCGGCGTCCAACGCACTGATCTCTACGGCCGGGCTTTCGTCCGCCGGCATCATGGC
>CAMLPZ010000085.1 GCA_946482045.1 uncultured Asticcacaulis sp. | reverse complement strand
AGTCAGCCTTTGACATAAGCGGCGGGGGTCATGGTTAAAAGGAGCCTCACGTCGGGTACGGCGCCCTTTATACATGATGGAGATTGATAAATTCGCAAGATCACCCAAGCCAGATTAAGACGCGTTGGTATGTGTTTGGCGTTCAGCATATAAAAATGCGGTAGGATTCGCCACCTGCGCGAAACGCTATGCCTCAGCGACAAGACGTAACCGGTAAATGCCTTTCAGACCGTCGGGTGACACTGGCTTGCCCTTTCGGACGAATTCGAGGCGCCCCTGGCGTGCCAGGCCTACAGCTACCGCCTTCACCTTCGGCAGTTCGCGCTGCCAGTTTTCGGCGTCCAGGGCTTTTGCAACCTGGTTGGGGCTTATGGACTCGCCCTCTCGCACCTGCGATAAGAGCTCGATCAGAGTCTCCTCGACCTGTGACGACATGATTTTCCTTCCGGAGTAACAGCTTATGGCCAGCGAACCCAATCTTCACGCCGTTACCGAGGGAGACTTCGCCGGCTGGACCGTGGCCGAGATCAATGAGAACTTCAACGCCCTCGTCGGCCCTTACTACTACCAGAGCGACGAGACGGGAAAGGTCAAAGTGGCCTTCAAGGCGGAAAAGCGCCATCTTAACGGCGGCGGAACCGTCCATGGCGGCTGTCTCCTAACGCTTGCCGACACCTCTTTGTTCATCTTCGCCTTGCCCCACCTTGAAGGCGGCGGCGCCGTGACCGTGCAGCTTGATTCGCAGTTTCAGGTGCCGGGCCGGCTCGACGACATCATCATCGCTTCGGGCGAAATTACCCGTGCGGGCAAGACGCTGGTCTTCGGGCGTGGCGAACTGCACGCCAATGGCAAACTGTTGATGAGTTTTACCGGCATTCTGGCGCGCAAGCCCGCACAGGGCAGCCGCGACGGCTGATCGTCTATTAGTTCAGGCCGTAGATCGCGTTCGGCAAGGCCCCGACGATCGCCGCTGACAGGCAGGTCGCCAGGAAACCAGCCACCAGCGCTTTCCAGATCAGTTCCAGAAGTTCGGGGCGGCGGTCCGGCATCATGGCGCCATAGCCCGCGACGGTGATACCGACCGAGCCGATATTGGCGAAGCCGCAGACGGCGTAGGTCATGAGGATACGCGTGCGTTCCGACATACCATCGGCCGGGATCGCGGCCAGCTTCAGGAAGGCGACGAACTCGGTCAGCACCATCTTGACGCCCAGTATCCAGCCGGCCGTTTGAGCCTCCTTCCACGGCACGCCCATCAGCCAGGCCAGCGGCGAAAACAGTACGCCCAGCAAGCGATCGACCGTCACTGGCTGGCCGTCCCACAGCGGCAGTCCCGCCAGCATCAGGTTGACCAGCGCCACCAGGGCGACCATGACGACCAGGATGGCGGCGATGCTCATGGCGACCGTCATGCCGTCGGCCGTACCCTTGGAAATCGCGTCGATGGCGCTGTCGTATTTCAGCGAGCTGCCGTAATCGACCTTTTCGTGTTCGTGGCCCTCGCGCTCAGGAACGATGATCCGCGCCAGCAGGACCGCCGCCGGCGCCGACACAATCGAGGCGGCCAGAATGTGACCGGCGGCATTGGGCAGCACGCCCGACAGGATCTGGACGTAGGCGACCATGGTCGAACCCGACACGTTGGCCATGCCGACGACTACGAGGATAAACAGCTCCGAGCGCGTCAGCTTGTCGAGATAGGCGCGGATAATGATCAGGCTTTCGACATTGCCGACAAAGATACCGGACGCCACACCCAGCGCAGACGCGCCGCCCAGGCCAATCGTCTTCTCGAAGATGACGCCAAAGAAGCGGATAACAGCCTTGAGCACGCCGATGTGCCACAAAAGCGCCGACAGCGCGCCAATCACGATGATCAGCGGCAGGACACGCAGGGCAAAGACGAAGAGCGCGCCCTGGTTGACCACCGCATAGGGCTGGTCACCGCCGCCCATATAGCCGAAGACAAACTGCACGCCCTGCATCGTCGCGTCCGACAGGGCCTGCATGCCGGCCCCGACACCGTCCAGGACGGCATGCGACTGCGGCAGCGCGAACAACAGGACGATGAGTATGACCTGAACCAGTACGGCGCCAATGGCCAGCCGAAACGGAAAGCGCTTCTTGTTTTCGGAAAGCAGCCAGCAAGCCGCCAGCATGATCACTATGCCCAGAAGGCTTTGCAGGTTTTCCGGGCCGTAAGTAAATGGCATGAACTCGTCCCCAATGCGCCAGCACACGCGCACAAGGGCACTTTTCGATAACGGGCGTAACGATTGCAAGCGTTTTCTGCCTGCCGGCCTTCTCAGCCTGCTTTTATGCCGGCTGTCTGGCACTGGCGCCACGGGCGCGCTGGATGACCTCCGACAGCTTAGCCTGCAGGGTGGCGGCCGCGAAAGGCTTGGAGATGTAGTCGTCCATACCGGCGTCGAGGCACCGTTCGCGGTCGCCCGTCAAAGCGTAGGCGGTCATACCGACAATAGCGATATCACCGCCGGCGGCACTGCCCAGCGCCCTCACCCGCCGCGTGGCTTCCAGGCCGTCCATCCCCGGCATCTGCACGTCCATCAGCACAACGGAGTAATCCTGTCGCTTCGACAGCCGCTCCAGCGCCTCGATCCCCGTTTCAGCGACATCACAGTCATAGCCCATCGCCTCCAGAAGGCTGGTCGCCACCAGCACATTGGCTGGCTGATCCTCCACCAGCAAGACACGGTGCCGCGGCGCATCCGTGTCCACCGCCGGGGGCACCAAGGCGACCGGAGCCGCCGCCTCACACTTGTCGAGCGTCAACCGGACCGTGAAGATCGACCCCTGCCCCTCCCGGCTTTCGACCGTCAGTTCACCGCCCATCAGTTCCGTCAGGGTGCGCGAGATGGCCAGCCCCAGCCCAGTGCCGCCGTATTTACGGCTGATCGAGGAGTCGGCCTGGCTGAACTTATCGAAAATGGTTGCCAGCTTGACCTGCGGGATGCCGATGCCGGTGTCGGCAACCGCCAGCGTCACGGTATCGCGCCCTTCGCCAGCCTGTGCGTCGCTGACGATGATGCGCACGCCACCGCTTTCGGTGAACTTGACGGCGTTGCTGCAGAGATTGACCAGGATCTGCTTCAACTTGCCCGGATCGCCAAGAAATGGCCGGTGATCGCTCAGGCCGCCCTCGACCGCGAAGGACAGGCCCTTGTCCTTGCAGGCCCCTTCCATCATCCGCACCACATCCTGAATCAGCGGGCACAGGGTAAAGGGAATGGTCTCAAGCTTGACCGCGCCGGCCTCCAGGCGCGAAACATCGAGCAGGTCGTTAATCAGTTCCAGCAAAGACGCGGCGCTCTTGCCTAGCGTGTCGATATACTCGCGCTGGCGGATGGTCAAAGGCTCGCTGTGCGCCAGCAGGTGCGACAGGCCAATGACCGCATTCATCGGCGTGCGGATTTCATGGCTCATATTGGCCAGGAACTCGCTCTTGGTGCGGTTCGCCGCCTCGGCCTGGTCCCGCGCGGCGATCAGGTCCCGCGTCTGCTCAATGATCAGTTCCTGGAGATTGTCGCGGTGCCGGCGCAACTCTTCCTTGGCAGCGCGTGTTGCGGCTTCGCCGGCAGCCAGTTCGCGCGTCCGCTCCGCGACCTTGACTTCCAGGGTCTCATTGAGCAGGCGCAACTGCGTCTCGGCCGCCTTGCGGTCGGTAATATCGACCGCCGCCCCGTAGATCAGCTTGCCTTCCGGATCGGGACGCGCCCGCCACGTCAGCCAACGATAACTGCCATCCTTGTGGCGATAGCGGTTCTCGAAATTGACCAGTTCCCCGCCGTTCAGGATAAATGGGCCGGTGGCGCGCGTCCGCTCGACGTCGTCAGGATGGACCAGTTCGGACAGAGGAATCTTTAGTATCTCTTCGGCCGTCCAGCCCAGGATGCGCTCGCACGCCGGATTGACGCTCGACACATAGCCATCGCCCCTGAAGGTCATGAGGATATCGGTCGCGACGTCAAAGAAGCGCGACCGCTCGGCCTCGGCTTGCTTGCGGTCCTCGATGTCCATGCAGGCGCCGGTAAAACCTATGAATGCGCCGCCGCTATCGAAGCGTGGCCCGCCGCGGTCGAGAATCCAGCGGTATTCCCCCGAATGGTGGCGCAGGCGATACTCGATCTGTGAGGGCTGCCGCGCCGACAGATTGCGATGATAGGTCTCTTCGCAATGCTGGCGGTCGTCGGGGTGGACGCTGTCGATCCAGCCGTCGCCGAGCTCCTGTTCGAGCGTTCGGCCGGTAAAATCCAGCCACTGCCGGTTGAACCAGATGCAGGCGCCGGAAGCATCCGCGACCCAAACAAGCGCCGGCAGGGAATTGGCCAGCGTTTCGAACAGGCCCGTATCCTGCGCTGACTTGATTTCGCTGAATACCCGTTCCCTGGTCATAGGGGTTTATAACGCGCAATTGGCGAAAATGGAAAGTGGCATGCCCCATGTGATCGCCTCGGCGCGAACGGAATCCGCTGTCGGCTGAAAAACCATGGCTTTGCCGGACGTATTAGGTGTGACAATCGGGATCACTGGCCTTACAGTATCTCAAAACGTACCGAATCCGTCCATTCGGCCCAACACTACCATGCCGCGAGCAGACATGACGACTCTGAACGACGCCACAGTCCGCCATCTCCTTGTCGTCGACGATGACGACCGTATCCGTACCCTGCTCAAGGAATTCCTGTCGCGGCACGGCTTCCGCGTCACGGCGGCGGCCCACGCCGATGCCGCCAAGCGCATGCTGCAGCTCCTCGACTTCGACCTTCTGATCCTTGACGTCATGATGCCGGGCGAAGACGGCTTTTCCCTTTCGAAATGGGTGCGCGCCAACTCGACCGTGCCGATCCTCATCCTGACGGCGCGCGGCGAATCTACCGATCGTATCACGGGCCTGAGCCTGGGCGCCGACGACTATCTGGCCAAGCCGTTCGAGCCCCAGGAACTGCTGCTGCGTATCGAAGCGATCCTGAGACGCACCGGCGTCAAGTCGGCCCTGCCCAAGTCGGTCGCCATGGGACCATTCGTCTTCGATCTCGAACGTGCGGAACTGAGCAAGGGCGGCAGCCCGATCCGTCTGACCGAGGCCGAATCGCAACTGCTGAAATACCTGGCCGAACGCGCCAATGTGCCGGTCGACCGCATGGACCTGGCCAAGGACAGCGTCGACACCACTGGCCGCGCCGTCGACGTCCAGGTCACGCGCCTGCGCCGCAAGATCGAGCAGGACCCCAAGAACCCGCGCTACCTGCAAACCGTCCGTGGCAAGGGCTATATGCTGGCGCCGGACTGATAGATGGCATCGCCGGAAACAAGCCGCGCCAGGCCGTTGAAGCTACCCCGTTTCCGCTTCTGGTCGCGTTTCCTGAAGCGCAACTTCCCGCGCACCCTGATGGCGCGCGTCCTGCTGATCATTGTTCTGCCCATCATCGTCATGCAGGTGCTGATCACCTGGATGTTCTTCGATATGCACTGGGAGGCGGTGACTGCCAAGCTATCCGAAGCCATGGCCGGCGACATCGCCTGGGCGGTCAGCGCCTATGAGGAAAACCCCAGCGCCGCCAATCTGGAGCATATCCAGAACCAGGCGCGCATCCCGATGCAGCTGTCGATCGTACTGCAAAAGAACGCAAGCCTGCCCGAAAGCCAGCGCAAGTCCATCTTCGTACCGCTCGACCGCGCCATCGACCGGGCGCTTCGCAGCCGCCTCGACAATCCCTACTGGTTCGACACCACACGCTACGAAGCCCACCTCGATATCCGCGTCAAGGTGGAGGGTGGCACGCTGCGCATCATCACGCCCAAGGACCGGGCGTTCGCTACCACCGGCTATATATTCATCTTCTGGATGGTCGGCGCGACCTTCGTGCTGACCACGGTCGCGACCCTGTTCATCCGCAACCAGGTCCGCGCCATCGAACGCCTGGCCGAAGCCGCCGAAAAGTTCGGCCGCGGCGAGGACGATCCGGCCTTCAAGCCCTATGGCGCCACGGAAGTCCGCTCCGCCGCCAACGCCTTCCTGGAGATGAAGGAGCGCATCCAGCGCCAGATCGAACAACGCACCACCCTCCTGGCCTCGGTCAGCCACGACCTGCGCACGCCACTGACGCGTCTCAAACTGGAACTGGCCATGACCGAGCAGGACGCCGCCACCCAGCGCATGAAGCAGGACGTGTCGGAAATGGCCTACATGATCGACGAATACCTCGCCTTCGCGCGCGGCGAGATCGCCGAGGACACCGACACCGTCACCGTGCGCGACCTTGTCGAAGGCATTCGCGACAGCACGCGCCGCGCCGGCCATGCGCTTGATGTCGACGTGCCGGCCGAAGAGATTGCCATCCGCATCCGCACCCTGTCGATCCAACGCGCCCTGACGAATCTGGTCATGAACGGCTTTCATTATGGCAAGAACGTCCAACTGACGGCCGAAGTAAACACGACAAAGGACAGCCGCGTCCTGGCCCTGCACGTCGATGACGACGGCCCCGGCATCTCCCCCGAAAAACGCGAGGATGCCTTCAAGCCGTTCTCGCGCCTCGACGATTCGCGCAACCAGAACATCCAGGGCGTGGGCTTAGGGCTTGCCATCGCCCGCGATATCGTGCGCGGCCATGGGGGAGACCTGACGCTCGATACCAGTCCGATGGGCGGTCTGCGCGCCACCATTACCCTACCGGCAGGGTAGGTCATTTATGACACACATCTGACTCTGTTGGTCTTATATGACGGCCTTTGTAAAACCGTCATGCAAACTCGCTCAAACTGTCACATAAACTGACTAGGGACCCCGGCATTATTCATTGCCATGAGGGGTCTCAAATATGTCGGCAATTGCTTCGTCACGCGGTCTCGCCGCAGTTTTGTTCGCCACCACCGCCCTGGCCGCCGCTGCCGCGGTTGCCCCGGCAGTTGCCGGTACCGTCTCCGGCACGGTTAGCGACGCTTCGGGCACGGGTGCCCTTCGCGGCGCCGAAGTTACCATTGTCGAACTTGGCAAAACGGCGACAGTCCAGGCCGACGGTTCCTTCCGCTTCGCCAATGTTCCGGCTGGCAACTACGCCTTACGCGTTCGGTACGCCGGCGCCGCCGACCAGACGCAGCAGGTCAATGTACCGGCGACCGGCGATGTGTCGGCCCGCTTTGAATTGCAGGCTTCGGCTGGCGGCGATGCAACCGTGCTGGTCATCGGCCAACGTGCCAATCTCAGTTCGTCAATCTCGCGTCAGCGCTCGGCCGACGGCGTTCAGACAACCCTGTCCCGTGACTCGATCGGCCAATTCCCCGACCAGAACGTAGCCGAATCGATCCGCCGCGCGCCAGGTGTCAATGTTCTGAACGACCAGGGCGAAGGCCGCTTCGTTTCCGTTCGCGGTCTCGATCCGAACCTGAACTCGTCTTCGATCAATGGCAACCGCATCCTGTCCACCGGCGGCGACGACCGCATGGTCGCGATGGACGTCATTCCGTCAGAACTGATCGAGTCGATCGACATCAAGAAGACCCTGACGCCGGATATGGACGCCGATACCATCGGTGCATCGATCGAAATCAATACGACGTCTGTGTTCGACCGCAAGAAGAACCTGCTGTCGGCGTCGCTGGAAGGCTCCTACAACGATCTGAACGAAAAGACTTCGCCCAAGGGCAGTCTCGACTTCTCTTACAAGGTCACGCCTGACTTCGGTTTTGCCGGTGGGCTCAGCTATTACAACCGCAAATTTTCAACCGACAACATCGAACTAGCGGACTGGGATGAGAATGGTAACGACGTCTTTGCGCGTACGGTCGAATACCGCGACTACGACGTCCAGCGCGAACGCTACGGCTTTACGCTCAATTTCGATTATCGTGTCAGTGAGAACACTTCGCTGTACCTTCGCACCTTCTATTCAAAATTCGACGATACCGAGCAGCGCGGTCGCCTCGTCTTCAAGATTGATGAACTGAACCCGACGGTATCGGGTGACAAGGTCACCTTCCTGTCGGCTGGCGGCGGCTCTGCCGGCCGGATCGAAATCCGCCGCGACATCAAGGACCGCCGCGAATGGCAGGAAACCAGCAACGTCGCGGTCGGCGGCAAGACTTTCGTCGATGCCTGGAAGTTCACCTATGATCTGAGCTATGCGCAGGCTTCGCAGTCCGAAGACGGCTCGATCGACCCGATGCGCTTCCGCAACCGCTTCGCCGGCGGCACGAACCAGTTGGGCGTCACCTTCGACTACTCCGACCTGGAAAACCCGACCTTCCTGATCGACCCGACCAAGTCAGGGGCCGCCGCCTTCAGCGATGCGACCAAATACACCATGACAGCGTTCGAACGGACGACCGAGGAAGACGCCGAGGACGAGGAAACGACCCTGCGGTTTGACGCGGCCCGCAGCTTCGGCCTGGCCAGCGGGTCATTCGAGCTGAAGTTCGGCGGCAAGGTGCGGCAGCGCAACAAGCACCTCGACATGACCTACGACATCTACGACGGTTATGATGGCGCGCTGACCCTGGCTGATGTTGCCGGGAAACCGACCTACGGCCTTGCCGACATCGGCGTTGTGCCGGATCTCGGCAAGGTCCGCAATCTGGTTGCCAACAATATTGCCAACTTCGAACGCAATGATGATGACAGCGTCGTCGCCTCGACCGTCGAAGACTATCAGGCGTCGGAAGACGTCACCGCCGGCTACATCCAGGGCCGTTACGACAATGGCGCCCTGCGCATCGTCGGTGGCGTTCGTGTCGAGCAGACCAAGCTCGACCTTCAGGGTACCCTGGCTGACCTTGACGCAGGGACCTTCACGCCCGTCCAGTTCAAGAAGGACTATACCGACGTCCTTCCCAGCGTTAATGTGCGCTATAATGTATCCGACCGCCTGGTTACCCGTTTCGCCGTGTCGCAATCCCTGATGCGCCCCAGCTTCGGCAAAATGGCGCCCCGTTTCGTTATTGAAGAAAATGACGACGGTGAAATCGACGGCACATTCGGCAATCCTGACCTCGATCCGTACAAGGCTACCAACCTCGACGCCTCGGTCGAATACTACTTCGCCAAGGAAGCGGTCATCCAGGGCGGCATCTTTGCCAAGAAAATCAAGGATTTCATCGTCACCTTCTCAACGGACGATGCCGGCACCTACAATGGCGTCGCCTACGATAACGCCGAATACAGCATCAACGGCGATGAAGCTGACGTCTTTGGCTTTGAATTGGCCTACGCCCAGGCTCTGACCTTCCTGCCGGCGCCGTTCGACGGTCTGCTGCTGAACGCCAACTATACCTTCACGGATGCGGAAGGAGACATCCAGGATGGCGCGACGACGCGCACCATCCCGCTGCCGGCCGCCGCCAAGCATACGGCCAACCTGGTCGTCGGCTACGAAAAAGGCCCGCTGTCGCTTCGCGCCGCCGGTTCCTACCGCTCTGGCTACCTGGATGAACTGGGCGGTGACGCCGAGAGCGATCGCTACGTCAAGGACCATTTCCAGGTCGACCTCAGCGCCAAGTATCGGGTCAACGACAATGTCCGAATCTTCGGTGAACTGGTCAACGCCAACAACGCGACCTATACCGCCTATCAAAAGGGCCCGGGGCGCGACCGCCTGCTTCAGTACGAAGAATATAGCTGGACCGCCAAGTTTGGCATCAAGCTGAACTACTGATCAGCGCTCGCCACCAAACAACAGGCCGTTCCGCCACCAACCGGCGGAACGGTCTTGCCGTTTCTTACGTGAATGGGTTTTGCCATGACACTCCACCGCCTGCTGACCGCCGCTTCCGCCGTCGCCCTGATCGCCACGCTCGGCGCCTGCGCCTCGCTCCATCCCGAACTGATTTCCGACTCGAAGCTGATCGCCCACGGCACGGGCACGCCTGTCCTGGCCAGCGCCGAGACTGCCGCCGTCGGCAGCAAGAACCTCGACAGCGCCGATGATCCCGAGGTGTGGGTCAATCCCGCCAACCCGTCTGAAGCCTTTATCGTCGCCACCGACAAGAAGGCCGGGCTCTATCTCTACAACATCGACGGCACCGTGGCGGACTTCAACGCCGCCGGCCCGGTTAACAATGTCGATCTGCGCAATACGCCTGAAGGTCTGGTCATCGCCGCGTCTGACCGCGTGAACAACGGCGTCGCCATCTTCGGCCTGACCACCGCGCGCAAGCTTGAAAAGCGTACATTCCTGCCCCTGCCCACTTCGGAAGCTTACGGCTTCTGCATGGGCGTGGTCAAAGGCGCAACCGTCGTTGCCGTCGTCGGCGTCAACGGCGATGTCGCCATCGCCAAACTCAACACGGCAGGCGGCTATAGCCTGTCGGAAGAAAAGCGTTTCGCCGTCGGCTCGCAATCTGAAGGCTGCGTCATCGACGACCAGACCGGCCAGTTCTATGTCGGCGAAGAAGCCAAGGGTGTCTGGCAGTACGACTTGAACGACTGGGCCGCGGTCGGCGCCAATCGCACGCACATGGCGCCCGCGCCGTCCGACATACTGGCGCCTGACGTCGAGGGCCTGACCATCCTGCGCGAAGGCACGAAGTCCTATCTGATCGCCTCGTCTCAGGGCGACAGCGCTTTTGCCGTCTGGCGCATCGATGAAACAGCACCGGTCTATTCCGGCCGTTTCTCGGTCTATCCCGGCAATGGCATCGACGCCGTCACCGGTACGGATGGCGTCGCCGCCCTGGGTGGCCAGGTCGGGCCTTACCCGAACGGTGTCGTGGTGATGCAGGACGATTCGGACACCGACCTTGAGACGCCAACCTCGGCCCGCGTCCGTCAGAACTTCAAGATCGTTGATTGGAACAATGTGAAGACAGCCCTTAAACTGAACTAAGGGCCTCCGGCGGCAAGGGTCCGAAGGACCCTTGACCCGTAAGTTTAGCCGAGTTCTTTGGAGCGCTTGTGCGCCGCCTGAACAGCTTCGAGGATCAGTTCGTCGAGGCCGTTTCCGGGTGCACAGAGGACATTCAAAGCCGCCTCGGTCGTGCCGCCGGGCGAGGCAACCTTCTTGATCAGGTCGTCGGGTTCTTCACCGGTCGAATCCAGCAGGCGCGCCGCCGAGATCAGCGTCCCGCGCGCCAAATCACGCGCATGGCCATAGGACAGGCCGGTCGCACGCCCCGCTTTTTCAAGCGCACGCACGAAGGCATAGACATAGGCCGGACCGGACCCGGAAACGGCAGTCGCCGAATCCATCTGCCCTTCTTCCTTCAGCACCACCGTCGACGCCATCGGCTGGAACAGGCCGCACGCCGCATCCAGCGCACCCGGGCTGTCCGCGAAGATGCTGGCCACGCCTTTGCCGGTGGCGACGCCAGTCGTCGGCATGACGCGGGCGATCGCATGCCCTTCGAATGCCTGCTGCAACGACGACACCTGCACGCCAGCCATGACCGAAACCAGCACGGCATCGCCGTTCAGATTGCCGCGCAGAATCTGCGCCACAGCGTGCCAGCCCTGCGGCTTGACCGCCAGGATGATCGTGCCGGCGGCCTTCCATTGGTCCGGCTGCGGGTTCAGCTTGGCGCCGTCCGCCGCCCAGGCTTGCGCTTCCTCACCCGGCTTGAGGTCCAGGATCATCATGTCGGACGGCAGAACGTGCCCGCCGATACGCATCCCCTTGAGCATGGAGGACCCCAGCGCGCCGGCGCCAATAAGCAGAACAGGTTTTGGCAGCATGCTCAGGCCTCGCCCCGTGTCTCGAACAAGCAGGCGGCAAAGGCATCCCGTGCCGTTTCCACGCCCTTGAACCAGAAATCAAAGGCCGGGTAGAAGCGGTCCACCGCCTCGGCGGCGCTGTTGATCATGTGCGCGCTCGATGTCACCGAAGCGCGTTCGATCGGATTGAGCGCGACCGTATGCCGAAAGACGATGTCATAGGCCCCCATGCCGATCTTTTCGGCGCCGGCGGGCGTTTCGGCCTCGGCATCCCGGAAGACCTCGAAGTGGCCGAACCAGACGTGCTGATTGACCAGGGCCAGCAGTTCGTAAAGGCCCGGCAAACGGTCAGGCGTCAGCGCGCGGCCGGCGCCGGTCTCGACATCCAGCGAACAGCACAGTTGCAGGCACTCGCCTTCCGGCCGCCACGAAAACCACATTTCGTAGGTGCGCCAGTCGCCGCTCAGCGCGAAGCCGAGATCGCCTTCCGGCGTGCGCTCGAACTCAAGCCCTTCCTCGGCGAGGATAGATTCCACCATGTCGAGCGGATCGAAGGCGGCATCGCTGTCATAGGCCTGCGGGGTATTCATGGTAGTCCTTATCAGATGGACGGGTCGGCGGCAGTCTTGGCCTTGGCCGTCTTTGCGCCCTTGAGCGCGGCAATTTCTTCACGGAGCGCGGTGATTTCGGCCCTAAGCGCGTCAAGTTCATCGCGGCGCACCAGGTCCATATCCGCCACGAAACGGTCAGCCTGGGCCCGGAAGGCCGCCTTGGCTTCGTCCCCCGCGGCCTGGGCCAGGCCCATCGCGGAAGTGGTCAGCTTGGCCATTTCGTCGAAGAACGGGTGCTGGCTTTGCATGGTAGGCTCTCCTGCCGACGTGTGTCGTTACGCTTTCAATATAGTGTCTTATAGGCCATATCGCCCCTGCAACAAAGTTTTTCATGATTCTTGCCGCCGTCAGCGCGAATTTGTCGCGACGGCGACAAATGAAGTTGATAAAAACCGCCAAAAGCAAATCAGGAGACCGGGGCATTATGACACTGCGCTTGCCGGACATCGATCCGGTCATCTTCCATGTCGGCCCACTGGCCATCCGCTGGTACGCGCTGGCCTATGTCGCGGGCATCGTCCTGGGCTGGCTCTATGCCGGCAAGCTGTTGCGCAAGGCCGAGCTGTGGCCGAATGGCAAGGCGCCGGTCACGGCCGACCAGGTCGATGACCTGATTTTGTGGCTGACCGGCGGCGTCATCCTGGGCGGCCGTATTGGCTATGTCCTGGCCTACGATGCCTCGATCATCTGGACGAGTCCATTGCAGGTCTTGCAGATCTGGAATGGCGGCATGTCATTTCACGGCGGCTTCCTGGGCGTCGTTATAGCGACCATCCTGTGGGCGCGCGCCAACCGCTTCACCCTGCCCCAGATGCTCAATCTCGGCGACCTTATGGCCATGGCCGCACCGATCGGCCTGTTCCTTGGCCGCATTGCCAACTTCATCAATGGCGAGTTGTGGGGACGTGCGACCGACGTGCCGTGGGGCATGGTCTTCTGTAACAAATACATCCTCCAGCAATATAATGGCGTCTGTCCTGCCGGAGACGTCGCGCGTCACCCCAGCCAGCTCTACGAAGCTTTTGGCGAAGGCCTCTTGCTTTTCGCCCTCGCCTGGTTCCTCGCATTCCGCCTGAAGAAGCTGCACAAACCCGGCATGATCATGGGCGTGTTTATCGCCGGCTACGGCATTATCCGCATTCTTTTGGAAAGCGTACGCAATCCCGATGCTCAGATGCTGCCGTTCTTCAAGGAGGTCATTACCATGGGCACCCTCCTGTCCCTGCCCATGGTCGCCGCTGGCGCCTGGCTGATCTGGCGCGCCCACAAGACGCCGACGCCGGCCCCCGAGCCTGTCAAGGTTACCGACGACGAAGCGCCGAAGGACGAGGAAACACCCGCTTCGCCCGACAACGGTACGGCGGCCTGAACTTTGAGTCTCAAGCAAAGGCTGATCGAACAGATCACGCTGGAAGGTCCGATCAGCGTCGCCGACTATATGGCACGCTGCCTGCTCGATCCCATCGACGGCTATTATACGCGGCGGCCCGCGCTTGGCGCCGACGGCGACTTCATCACCGCGCCCATGGTATCGCAGATGTTCGGCGAAATGATCGGTGTCTGGGTCGCCGAGACCTGGACGGCGATGGGATCGCCTCCATTCCGGCTTGTCGAAATTGGCGGTGGCGACGGTACGCTGATGAGCGATATTCTGCGCGTCACCGCCCGTGTGCCGGACCTTAAGGCGGCCGCGCGGATCACCATGGTCGAGCCCTCCCCCGTCCTGCGCGACCGGCAGGCCACGGTCGTCCCCGGCGCCGAGTTCCTGCCCGTCATCGAAGCCGTACCGGACGATCTGCCGCTGATCGTCGTCGCCAATGAAGTCCTCGACTGCCTGCCCGCACGCCAGTACGTGCGCGTCAACGACGGCTGGCACGAGCGCCTCGTCGGGATACGCGATGGCGCCATGGTTTTTGGCCTGGCGTCGGAAAAATCGCAATTCCCGGAAATTGCGAATTGCGATAACGGCGATCTTTTTGAATACAGCCCCGAGCAGGTCCGCTTTACCCGCACCCTTTGCGATAAACTGAAATCGGCCGGCGGTGCGGCCCTGTTGATTGACTATGGCCGGGGACAGCCGGGGCCCGGCGATACACTCCAGGCGCTCTACCGCCATGAGAAGCGCAGTCCGCTCGAAGCACCAGGGGAACACGACCTGACGGTCTGGGCCGAC
>CAMLPZ010000084.1 GCA_946482045.1 uncultured Asticcacaulis sp. | reverse complement strand
AGCGTGCGGTCGAAAGCCTTACTCCCGCCGCGCAGCATACTCTGATCGACGGTAATCGCTGCCCGAAGCTGGCCATTCCTTCGACCGCCTTGATCGGCGGCGACGCGCGCTCATTGTCGATCGCGGCGGCCTCCATCCTGGCGAAGACCGCGCGCGACCGCATCATGATCGAGCTGGACAGCGTCTATCCGGTCTATGGCTTTAAGAAACACAAGGGCTACCAGGCGGAAACGCATCTGGCGGCCCTGCGCGCGCACGGCGCCTCCCCGGTTCACCGCCGCAGTTGGGCCACCATTCGCGATCTTGTGGTCGCCTGATGTCCAACTTCATCCGGATCACGCCTTTCATTCATGTGCCAGATATCAACGCCGCCGTCGCTTTCTTTGTCGATATCCTCGGCTTTGAGCGCTATCCGCTGCCGCACATCGACTACGCCTACGTGTACCGCGAGACGGTTGGCATCCGACTGCTGGAGAACCGCGGCGACGACGGCGCGCCGCCGGGTAATCGGCGCTTCGCCTACTATATCGATGTCAACGACGTCGATGCACTCTACACCGAACTGAAACCCAGGCTCGACACCCTGCCGGACGACGACGTCCATGGCCCGGCTGACAAGCCTTATGGCCAGCGCGAACTGCTGGTCCTCGCGCCCGACGGTAACCTGATCGCGTTTGGGCAGAGCATCGTCTAAAGGCCTTCTGCGGAACAAAACGAATCCAAAAGTGAGTCCGAAAAGACTCACCCACAACAAAAACGAATCGATCGATTCGCAGCGAGTCAAGCTTAACCTTTCGTTAAACGGTGACGGAGTCTAGTCTTCGGCTTCAAAGCCTTGTTCCCGTGCGGCAAAACGCCCGCCGGACAGACGAAAGACCGTCATATGCCGAAGCTCAAATCCGCCCTCGCGCCCGCAGCCATTCCCGCCGCCTCTTCGCCGCTCAAGCTTGACACCATCCATGTCGGCGAGTGCGTCGAGGTGCTGAAGACCCTGCCCGACGCCAGCGTGGACCTGATCTTCGCCGACCCGCCCTACAACCTGCAACTGGGCGGAGATCTGCTGCGCCCGGACAATTCCAAGGTCGACGCCGTCGACGACGAATGGGATCAGTTCGCCAGCTTCGAGGCCTATGACGCCTTTACGCGCGACTGGATGCGCGAATGCCGCCGCGTGCTCAAGGACGACGGTGCCATGTGGGTCATCGGATCGTATCACAACGTCTTCCGCCTGGGCGTGGCGCTGCAGGACCTGGGCTTCTGGGTGATGAACGACGTCATCTGGCGCAAGTCAAACCCGATGCCGAACTTCAAGGGCACGCGCTTCACCAATGCCCATGAAACCCTGATCTGGGCGACCAAGGGCAAGGGCCAGAAGCGCTATACCTTCAACTACGACGCGCTCAAGGCCTTCAACGAAGACACCCAGATGCGTTCGGACTGGACGATTCCGCTGTGCACCGGCGACGAGCGCCTGAAGGATGAGAATGGCGACAAGGCGCACCCGACACAGAAGCCGGAAGCCCTGCTCTACCGCGTTCTGCTGGCCTGCTCAAAGCCCGGCCACGTGGTGCTCGACCCGTTCTTTGGCACCGGCACGACAGGTGCGGCCGCCAAGCGTCTCGGCCGTCACTATATCGGTATCGAGCGCGACATGCGCTATGCGATGCACGCCCGTGAGCGCATCGCCAAGGTGCAACCGGCGACCGCTGATGACCTCAAGATCATGGGGTCGAAGAAGGCCGAGCCGCGCATTCCGTTCGGCGCCCTGGTCGAAGCCGGACTGCTGCAACCTGGCGACATGCTGTACACCCCTAAGGGCGACCGCACGGCCCGCATCCGCGCCGACGGCTCGCTGGTCCATGGCCAGCTGTCCGGTTCGATCCACAAGATGGGCGCTATGATGGAACAGAGCCCGGCCTGCAATGGCTGGACCTACTGGCGGTTCAAGACTGACGCTGGCTTGAAGCCGATCGACGACCTGCGTTCGCGCATCCGCGCGGACATGAACTAACTTACTCGGTACCGTTCATAGCCAAATCGTTTGATGCAGGCTGCTTGTCAGCCCGTTCGAACTGCGCGGTGACCAACAGCAGCCGGCCTTCGGTCGGCTGACCGTCGTCGGCCACCGGGCCAACGACGGTCTTGCCGACGTTTTCCAGCGCGATGTCGATGAAGTTCGGGTCGCGAATATCGTTCGGCGCGGCTTCGCAATCGTTCATGCCGCCGTCCTTGCCGATCACGCAGGTAATGTCGAAGCGCTTGCCCTGATCCAGCAAATCGAGATTGCTGTTTTCGGGCTGATATTCAGACTGGCCTGGCGCTTCGATTACCTCGACCTCCGACAGGCTGATGGTTTCGGCAACCGGCTCATTCGGCACGTCGAACCGCGCCGGTTCAGGAACCGTCGGCACAACAAAGGTAAAGGGCTGTGGCGCAGGCTGCAGTCCCTCAGTGGGAGCAGGCGCGTCCTGCGCAACGGCGATGCCCGGCACGATGAGGGCCAGAGCGGCAACGGTAGAAAGGGTCTTGGCCAAACACATCTCGGCCTCCTCTTTTCACGGATTCGAGAGATCAGCCTATTCTGCCCAAGCGCCCTGTCCAATAGGGTTTATTTCACCAAACATCAGCGCCGCATTAAGATTTTACAAGGATTTTACAGCGTGCGAATCAGTCGAGAAAGGCCAGCGCTTTTCGAAAAACAGTCGGCAGTTCCCGCCCTTGCGCGACCGGCACAAACTGCCAGTCATTGCGTTGCCAGAGCATCTGTGCCGCCTCTGCGTCATCGACACGGCGCAAAAGCACGGTCTGGGTCAGGGAGAAGTGCGTAAAGACATGATCAAAACTCCCCTTGCGCTGAAATGGCCCCGGCATCGGCGGATCAAATGCTTCGCCCTCTTCACGCCACGGACTGTGTGGAAAGCCCAGCATGCCGCCAAGCAAGCCCTTGTCGGCACGCCGTTCGACCAGCACGGTGTCGCCATTGACGATCAGATAGAGGTCGCCCTGGCGGCGGGGCTTAGCCGTCTTGGTACGCTTAACCGGAAACCGCTCCTGCCGGCCCTGCTGAAAGGCTGTGCAGCCCTCGCGCAAGGGACAGAGCATGCATAGCGGCGCTTTTGGCCGGCAGATTGCCTGGGCCAGGTCCATCAGGGCCTGCGGCCAGTCGCCCGGCCGGTCATCGCTTACCCACTGCGCCGCCGCTTCGCGCACCTGCACCCGGCCATCGGGCAAGGGCGTCTCGATAGCATAGAGCCGGGTCATCACGCGCTCGATATTGCCGTCGATGACATTGGCCGGTTGATCGAAAGCGATCGCCGCGACCGCCGCTGCTGTATACGGCCCAAAGCCGGGCAGCTTCAGCAACTCGGCCTCCGACCTTGGAAACTGCCCGCTATATTCCGACATCACGGCGCGGGCGCATTTGATCAGGTTGCGCGCCCGCGAATAGTAGCCAAGCCCCGCCCATTGCGCCATCACCTGCTCATCCGGTGCGGCAGCCAGCTCGGCGACCGTCGGCCACAAATCCAGGAAACGCTCGTAATAGGGCGTGGCGTGTGGCGTGGTGGTCTGCTGCAACATGACTTCGGACAGCCAGATGCGGTACGGATCGCGCGCACCGCGCCGCCACACCAGGTCACGGCCATGCGCGTCGTACCATTCAAGAAGTTGCGCGCGAAGGCGTAAAACGAGCGCCTTGTCCTTTTCCAAAACGGCTTCCTTCACTATACTCGCCGCCATGAAACGGTCCCTGCCAACTGTCGAAGAAGCGGTGCGAATCCTGCGCACCACGCATACGCGGCGCGCCCCCAAGGCGCCGCCGAGCGTAAAGAAGCAGGTTCAGCCCCTGCTGAAAAGCCTTGAGGAAAAATTCGCCGCGGCCGATGACGGCTCAACCAAGCTGCGCGCGCGCTGGCCGGAGATAGTCGGCGAAAGCCTGGCGCGGATCAGCGAGCCGGTCAAGATCATCAAGGTCAAGTCGACCGCCGCCAACCCGAAGGCCGGTACGCTTGAGGTCCGCGTGTCCGGCGCGTTCGCGCCGCTGATCCAGCATCAGGCGCCAACACTGATCGACCGCGTCAACCTTTATCTTGGCGGCCGACTGATCGACCGCCTGAGAATCGTCCAGGGACCGCTGACCGAAACCAAGAAGCCCGCCCCCAGGCCACGCCCCCGGCCCCTCAATGCTTCAGAAGAGGTTCGCCTGCGCGATATGGTCGCGGATGTGCAGGACGACAGGCTGCGCAACGACCTCCTGAAGCTGGGCCGCGCCATACTGATGCGCAACGGACAGGGCCCCGGCCACAAATAAGGCAAAAACACAGTTGACAAACAGGGGAACCTCCTGTTCCCAAAAGCAATCAAATCGTCACGGGGAAACCGATGCTCTCTTCCAATCATTCTGTGCGCGCTCTGGCTCTGGCCGCAGTGGCGGGCCTGAGCCTGCTGGCCGCAAGCTGCTCCAAGGGCGGCGGCTCGACCGACACTGTAACGTCGGACGATATGGTCCTGGGCAATGCCGACGCGCCCGTGACCGTCGTGGAATACGCCTCGGTGGCCTGCCCGATCTGCGCTGTCGTCAATCAGAACGTCATGCCCGAGTTCAAGGCGAAATACGTCGAAACGGGTAAGGTCAAGCTGGTCTACCGTCCGATGCTGACCGGCAACCCCCAGGTCGCCGCCGCCGGCCACATGCTGGCCAAGTGCGTATCCCAGGACAAGCAGTTCAAAGTGTTGGATGCCATCATGCGCGCCCAGCGCCGCATGGACGAAGGCGGCGCGCCCGAACAGTACGTTAACGCGCGTCCGGTGCTGATTGAAATCGCCAAGTCGGCGGGCCTCAGCGAAGAGCAGTTCAACACCTGCATCACCGACAAGAAGTCTCTGGAAAAGCAGAATGAGCTGAATGAGACCTACGGCAGCGGCCACGGCATCACCGGCACGCCGACCTTCTTCGTCAACGGTAAGAAGATGACCCTGGTCAAGGGCGACATCACCGATTTCGACGCCGCCATCCAACCGCTGCTGAAAAAGTAAGGATCATCATGAAAACCGCTCTGCGCGCCCTCATGCTCGGCGGCTTTGCCGCCGCCGCCCTTGCTTTTGCCGGCTGCTCCAAGGCACCGTCCGCCGCAGCCATCGGCGAGGAGATGACGCTTGGCGAAGCCAAGGCTCCGGTGACCATCATCGAGTACGCGTCGGTGACCTGCGCCCACTGCGCCGAATTCCACAAAGACGTCATGCCGCAACTGATGTCGAAATATGTGGCGACGGGAAAGGTCCGCATTGTTTACCGCGAATTCCTGACCCCACCGCACGACGTGGCCGCTGCCGGCACCCTGACCGCGCGCTGCGCCGGCAAGGACAAGTATTTCAAGGTGACGGACGCCATCATGCGCGCCCAACCGGAGATGTTCGCCGGCGGATCGACCGAAAACGCGCGCCCAGTGCTGCAACGTATCGCCAAGGAGGTCGGGGGCTTAAGCGCCGATCAGTTCGCCAAGTGCGTCACCGATCCGGAAAGCCTCGCTGCGCTTCAGGCCAATGTCGAGAAGTTCCGCGAGCAGGACAAGATCACCGGCACGCCAACCTTCTTCATCAACGGCAAGCAATTGCACCGGACTTCGGGCGACATCGGCGATTTCGATCGCGCCCTGGCGCCGCTCCTGGCTGGAAAGTAGACGGACGTGCGGGGGCTTGCCGGTTTCCTGATGGTTCTGGCCGCGCTGGCGGCGGGCGACGCCATGGCCGTTGCCCCCAAAAAGCCAGCCGCCAAGGCCCCCGCCATACCGGCCCACGTTGTGCCGGCCGAACCCGGCCTGCTGCCGGATATGAGCCTGGGAAACCCCAAGGCGCCTATCACGGTCATTGAATACGCCTCCGCGTCCTGCCCGCACTGCGCCCACTGGAACAAGGACATCTGGCCAGCCTTCCAGGCCAAGTACGTCGCCACTGGCAAGGTCCGCTACATCTTCCGCGAGATCGTGACCTCACCGGCGGAATACGCCCTGTCGGCCTTCCTGATCGGCCGCTGCGCCGTCGCAAAGAGCAAGACACCGAAGAATTCCGGTCCCTATTTCGCTGTGCTGGAAACCTTCTTCACGGGCCAGGACGCCTATTTCGAAACGGGTGACCTCAGTCCGCTGACCCAGTCCGTCCAGAAGAAGACGGGGCTTGATCCTATGGCGCAGCTTGACTGCGTCACGGATGAAAAGCAGCTCGACGCCTTCTACAAGACCATGAAGACCCACGCCGAACAACACAAGATCCGTTCGACGCCAACCTTTGTTGTCAACGGCAAGACGATCGACGGCCACGAGATGGCGGAGCTCGACGCGGCCATCGCCGCGGCCCAGAAATAATTCCGGAAGAAATAATCCCCTGAAAAGCGAGCCATGCTTGGCAATTGTCTTGTCAGGCGATTTGCGCTGATATAGGCGCGATAGATTGATTCTTGCCGGTGTGGCGCTTAACCGCGTTTGCCGGGGTCCGAAGGAATTCGGATTTAATGGCTCAAAGGCCCTTCGTTGCAGTTCCAGAAGCTCAAACTGTCAGGATTTAAGTCCTTCGTCGATGCGACAGAGTTCCGCATCGATCCGGGGCTGACCGGCATTGTCGGGCCGAACGGGTGCGGCAAGTCGAACCTTCTGGAAGCCCTGCGCTGGGTTATGGGCGCCACCTCGGCCAAGGCGATGCGCGGCGCCGGCATGGACGACGTCATCTTCGCTGGATCGGACAAGCGGCCATCGCGCAACTGGGCCGAAGTCACGCTCACGATCGACAATGCCGAGCGCCTGGCGCCCCAGCCCTTTACCGATCAGCCGGTGCTGGACGTCGCCCGCCGCATCGATCGCGGCGCGGGCTCAAGCTATCGCATCAATGGCAAGGAGGTGCGCGCCCGCGACGTGCAACTCCTGTTCGCCGACGCTTCGACCGGCGCCAATTCGCCCGCCTTGGTCCGCCAGGGCCAGATTTCGGAACTGATCGGCGCGAAACCACAGAACCGCCGCCGCGTCCTGGAAGAAGCCGCCGGTGTCTCGGGCCTGCACACACGACGCCACGAAGCCGAATTGCGCCTGACCGCCGCCGAAGCCAACCTGGCGCGCCTCGAAGACATCGCCCGCGAACTCGATACCGCCTTGTCGCGACTGAAGCGCGAATCGCGCCAGGCGGAAAAGTACCGCAAGATCTCGGCCGAGATTCGCGCCCTGCAAAAGTCAATCCTGCACGCCAAGTGGCTTGAAGTGCGCGGCCTGCTGGAAGCCACGGTCCTGGAAATGCAGGCCCTCTCGCAGCGAGTCGAAGAGACCGCAAAGGCCGCCGCCGCGGCGCAGACCGAAGCGATCAACGCGACCGAGGCCGTGCCGCCCTTACGCGAAGAAGAGGCCGTCGCCGCCACGGTCATGCACCGCCTCAACATCGAAAAGGAACGGCTCGACCTCGAGGAAAAGCAGATCGCCACCGAGATCGAGCGGCTGAAAGGTGAGTTGAGCCGGATCAAGACTGACCAGCAGCGCGAACTCGACCTGTCGTCGGATGGCTCGGTCCAGATGGAGCGTCTGCAATCTCTGCTGGCTCGCGTCCGCCAAGAGATTGCCGATGCCCCGTCGCGCGAACCGGAACTGAAGCGCGCGCTCGACGAAGCTGAAGAAAAGCGCGTCAACGCCGACAAGGCCATCGAAGTGCTGGCGGCGCAGCAGGCCGCCTTGCAGGAACGCCAGAAGCTCGAAGCCTCTCGTCTTCAAGAGGCGAAATCGCGTTATGACCGCCTGAGCGCGCAGCTGACGCAGGCAATGAACGAGCGCAAGGCGCTTGGCAATTTCGACTATGACGCGCTTGAACGCCTGCGCAACGAAGCTGCCAACGCGTTGGCGCAACTGGAAGCCGCCCGCAAGGACGCCGAGGGGCTGGAAAACGGCCGCGTTGAACTGGTCAATGCCGAGGCGCAGGCGCGGAAATCCGCGCGCGAACTGGAAGACCAGTTGGGCCGCCTGACCGCCGAAGCGCGCGGCTTGAGCCAGATCCTCAGCGGTCCGCAAAAAACGGCAGGCCAGCCGGTGCTCGATCAGGTGCGCCCGGACAAGGGCTTTGAGCTGGCGCTGGCCGCGGCGCTCGGCGATGACCTCAACCTGACGCTGTCCAAGGCCGGCGCCCTGGACAAGCTGGCCTTCTGGACAGAGGGCTTTGAAAGCCGCGCAGCGAAAATGGACCTGTCGAGCTTGGGCGTTGAGCCGTTGAGTCAGCACGTTCGCGCTCCCGACGCACTGGCTCTTCGCCTGTCGACGATTGGCGTCGTCGCGCAAGGAGACGGCGACCGTCTCCAGGCGATGTTACCGGTAGGCGCCCGCCTGGTCTCAAGGGAAGGCGACCTGTGGCGCTGGGATGGCTTGATCGTTCGCGCCAAGGCGCCCAAGCCCGCCGCCGTCCGGCTGGCGCAACGCAACAGGCTGGAAGAGCTGGAGACGGAAATCGATGGCTTAAAGCCACGCCAGGCCGCCGCCCAGAAGGCGCAGGTCGAGGCCGCCGACGCCCAGCGCAAGCATGAAGAGGCTTTGCGGCAGGCGCGCCAGAAACTACCCGATCTCGAACGCGCCGCCCGTGCCCGCCAGCAGGCCCACGACGACCGTCTGCGCGCCCAGACCCAGTACGAGGCGCGACGCGAACATCTTGACGCCAGCCTGACTCGCCTCGAATCCGATCATAAGGAGATCGAGCACCTGTACAAGGCCGCCATGGCCAGCCAGTCGCAGTCCGGCCAGGCCGAAGCGATGAACGACATGCTGGTCCAGGCCCGCCGGCTGGCCGATACGCACCGTCAGGCCGTCATGGCGGCGCGCGCCCAGCTCGACCAGGAAGCCCGCGACCGCCAGGCCCGCGAAGGCCGTGAACGCAACCTCAGCCGTGAACTGGCCGACTGGACGCGGCGCACGGGGGATTCCGGCAACCGTCTGGCCGAACTTGAAAAGAGCGAGGCGAAGAGCCGCGAGGCCCTCAGCAAGGCGCAGGCCGCACCGGCCGAGTTCGAAACCCGCCGCATAGCTCTGGTCGACCAGATCGAGATCGCCCAAAAGCGCCTCAGCGAAGCGCGCGACAGGTTGAATGCCGCGGAGTCCGCCCGCCGAGACGCCGACATCAACGTGCGCGGCGCGGAAACGACCGCAGCCGCCGCCCGCGAAGAACGCGCCGGCACCGCCGCGCGCCTTGAAGCCATCCAGGGCCGCGCCGCAGAGATCGAAGCCGTCATCCTCGACCAGACCGGCGGCACGCCAGACGATCTCGGCAAGCGCCTTAAAGAAGAAGCCATCGCCACCCCGGCCGACGCTTCGGGCGCCGAAT
Organism: uncultured Asticcacaulis sp.; assembly: GCA_946482045.1. Next base: position 5,130 of record CAMLPZ010000084.1, on the reverse strand, counting down.
CGCTGTTGTCGGGGCTGGAAAAGGAGCGCGATGCCCTGGGCGCGGTCAACCTGCGCGCCGAGGAAGAGGCGTCCGAATACGAATCACGCCTCGACACCCTGTCCAAGGAACGTTCGGATCTGATCACCGCCATCGCCAAGCTGCGCGACGGCATCGACGAACTGAACGCCGAAGGCCGGGAGCGCCTTCTGGCGGCGTTCGAAATCATCCACGAGCACTTCAAGACCCTGTTCGTTACACTGTTCGGCGGCGGCTCGGCGGAGCTGCGCCTTGTCGAGTCGGAGGACCCGCTGGAGGCCGGCCTCGAAATCTACGCTTGTCCGCCAGGTAAGCGGCTGTCGACCATGAGCCTGATGTCGGGTGGCGAGCAGGCGCTGACGGCTACAGCTCTGATCTTCGGAGTCTTCTTGGCCAATCCGGCGCCGGTCTGCGTGCTCGACGAAGTCGATGCGCCGCTGGACGACGCCAATGTCGACCGCTATTGCCGCTTGCTGGCCGAGATGCGCAGCCGCACCAAGACGCGCTTCATCGCCATCACCCACAACCCCGTCACCATGTCGCGCATGGACAGGCTGTTCGGCGTGACAATGTCCGAACGCGGCGTGTCGCAACTGGTCAGCGTCGATCTGTCGCAGGCCGAAGCCCTGGTCGCCGAGAACGTGGCCTGACTGTTTTTCCTTTATTTTTCCGGCAATTCCGCAGATTTCCCCACCGCTTCACCGTCAATTGTGACAATCGGCGAGAATTGCGCCGCAATTGCTTGACCTTTCAGCCCTCCTTGAGTAGGTTCCGCGCCGTTCGAAGACGGGTAACAACTGTTATCCGCCTGTTAGGTGCTGAACGTGACAGAAGAACCCCCCGATGGGTCGAAGACGGACGATTTGGACGATCTCGACCGGCGCCTGAAGGCGATCGAAGCGCGCAGACGCAAGACGGTCGACCCCAGCGCGGAAGTCGGCGCCAACAAGGGCTTTCAGGTCCTTGGCGAACTGCTGGGGGGCATTCTGGGAGGTTTGGGACTGGGCTGGCTTGCCGACACCTATATTTTCCACGCTCCACCGTGGGGAATGATTGTCGGGACCATTCTGGGGATGATTGTGGCTATGTACGCGATCATCAAGTCAAGCCAGTCACGCTGAACGCGGGTGTTCCGCGCGGGCGGCACCTTGTAAGGACACCAAGCCGGCGCTCCCAGCCGCATTACTGAATTACTCGCGTTCGCGCACTACCGGCGCCGGACCGCATCCAAGAGGTTTAAGAGGCTCATGGCCGACCCAATGCACCAGTTCCAGATCCAGAAGGTCGTCGACCTTCCGGCTGTGGAAGTCTTCGGACAGACGATCGACATGTCGATCACCAATTCGGTGCTGGCGATGCTGATCGCCGTTGGACTTACGCTGCTGTTCTTCACCCTGACCACCGCCCGCGCCGAAATCGTGCCGGGGCGCGGCCAGGTCATGGCCGAAGGCCTGTTCACCCTGATCGACAATATGGTGGAGTCGATCATCGGGCATGACGGCCGCAAATTCCTGCCCTACGTCCTGACCCTGTTCCTGTTCATCCTCGGCTGTAACCTGGTTGGCATGTTCACCTACTTCACGGCGACGTCGCAGCTGGCAGTGACCATCACGCTGGCCGTCATGACGATCGGTCTGGTCATCCTCTACGGCCTGTTCCGTCACGGTCTCGGCTTCTTCAAGCTGTTCCTGCCGTCGGGCGTGCCCTGGTACCTGGTGCCGCTGATCATTCCGATCGAAATCATCTCCTTCTTCGTGCGCCCGATTACCCTGGCCCTTCGTCTCTTCGGTAACATGGTCGGCGGCCACATCGTTCTCAAGGTCTTCGCCGGCTTTGTCATCTCGCTGGCGGGGCTCGGCATGGGTGGCATGCTCGGTGCGATCATCCCGGTGTCGGCCATCGTCGCCCTCACTACCCTCGAATTCCTGGTCGCATACCTGCAAGCCTTTGTGTTTGCGGTTCTGGCCTGCGTCTATCTCGGTGACGTGGTCAATATCGGCCACCACTAACCTTTATCCTTTCTGACTAACGGAGTTTTTCCATGGCTTTGGACCTTCAATCCGCTCAGGCGATCGCAAGCGGCCTGCAATTCATCGGCGCTGGTATCGCGACCTTCGGCATGATCGGCGCCGGTATCGGCCTCGGCATCCTGTTCGGTAACTTCTTCAACGGCGCCCTGCGCAACCCGTCGGCCGCCAAGGAACAGCAAACCAACCTGTTCATCGGCATGGCGCTGACCGAAGCGCTCGGCATCTTCGCGTTCGTCGTCGCCCTCCTGATCCTCTTCGGTTGAGCCGATAAAGGCTCAGGGACACGACATGTACGCCGCAACCTCACCCGAAGCCGCGCCACTCGCTGCCGCCGACACGCCTGTGTCCGCGCAAGCGTTGGCCGGGGATTCGACGGTGCCTTTTGCTGAAACCGAGCCGCACGGTGTTGCGTCGGACCATGTTACGGAAACGACCGAACATGGCGCCGAGCACGGGTCGGGCGGTCTGCCCCAGCTGGATACCCAGCATTGGGGTGGACAGATCGTCTGGCTGGTGATCGTATTCCTGGTGCTTTACGTTATGGTCGGCCGCGTCTTCGTGCCGCGCCTGCGTAAGGTCATCGATACGCGCGGCGCCACGATCGCCGAGGACCTGGCCAATGCCCGCGCCAACCGCGACGAGGCCGAAGCCCAGGCCAAGGAAGCCGCGGCTGAAACCACCGCGGCCCAAGCCCTGTCCAAGAAGATGGCGGCTGAGGCCATTGCCAAGTCGAACGCGGAAATCGCGGCGGCCCAGGCTGCGGAAGACGTCAAGCTGAACGCCCGTCTGTCGGAAGCCGAGACCCGCATCAAGGCCGCCCGCGACGAAGCTATGAGCCACGTCCGCGACATCGCTTCGGAAACGGCCTCGGCCCTGGTGCAGAAGCTGACCGGCAAGGCAGCGACGCAGGCAGCCCTGCGTTCCGCCCAGCAGAAGGTATAAGATCATGTTCAATTTCGCCGATCCCGAATTCTGGGTCCGAGTTGGCCTGCTGATCTTCTTCCTGATCCTGGTCATTGCCGGCGTTCCGGGCGCCATCTGGAAGAGCCTCGGCGATACCGGCAAAGCCGTCCGCGCCGAACTGGATGAAGCCGTGCGCATCCGCCAGGAAGCGACCGACCTGCTCAACAGCATCAAGGCCCAGCGCCAGGAAGCTGAACTGAAGGCCAAGGAGATCATCGCCTTGGCTGAAGAGCAGGCGCAACGCCTGACCGAGGAAGCCCGCGTCAAGCTGGCCGAGACGATCAAGCGCCGCGAGGAACAGGCCGAACGCAAGATCGCCCAGGCCGAGGCACGCGCTGCCGCCGACGTCAAGGCCGCCGCCGCCGAACTGGCGACGCAACTGGCCGAGACCATCCTGATCGAACGCACGGCCGGCCTGGGTGCCGACCCAGCGGTCGACAAGGCGATCGGACAGCTGGAAGGCCGCTTCTCGTAAGCAGCACCATCTATCGAAAAGACAAAGGCCCGGGGTTCGCTCCGGGCCTTTTCTTTATCCGCGTTTGGCGCCAGCATTACCCCATACCGAGATCAACCATGCCAGCAAACCAAAGAGAAAGGTGTAAACGGCCTCAATGATCGACGGCAGCATAACAAGCAGATTGGTCGTGTGGGTTGCCTTGGCTGCCATGTAGGCCATTGCGCCCGTGTAGAGTGCGCCCAGCCCCCCGAAAAGCAGTCCCGTAAGGCCGAGGCCACTCAGCAAGCCGGAATGCCGCCCTCTCGAGGCCTGACGCAGTATCGCCAGGATCAACCCGGCCCCACCCGCAATCAGACTAATGAGCATGGTCAGCTTGGTGATTGGTCCAGCATAAGTGAAAACGTCCCACGGCACGGCAGATTCCAGCGTGTCTGCGACAGCCTGCATTTCCAAGATCATGCGCCCCTCCCCGGACAATGTCCGAGAAGGTTAACACGGTTATTCCAGAATGCAAAAAAGCCCTTCGGAGCGATCCAAAGGGCGTTTTGGCTTTTCGTTTACCCGAAGGCCGGGCGACGCGGGCGGAAGACACCCCTGCGGAAACGATACAGGAAGCGGTCCTTGCGGCGCAGGAAGTGGCGTTCGGTGCGCAGCATGTTGAGCCACATCAGGGCCACCACTTTCGCGCCGGGCCGCAGCAAAGCGCGAACAGGGCCGAAAATCTTGGGGTAGCGGCGGCGCATATGGATGAAGCTGCGCTTCGCCCATGTCGAGTTGCGCAGGACGAGGATGAGGCCTCCAATAAAAAAGGGCACGCCCAGCGGGCCGGGCAACGGCGCGATCAGGACGCCGAATGCCATGAGCACGAAGCCCAGCAGCATCAATGACATCTTGACCAACAGTTTCATTTTCGTCGTGTTCCCGTGTGATGATCCCGATATAGGGACACCGCACGGACAATGCTAGCAGGTTTAGGTTACAAATTCGTCAGCTATGGATAAGTTTTGGCTGGCGCGCCGCGCGGGTCTCGTCCAGGCGTTTGGCGGGCGCCAGATAGGGCGCGCCCTTGAAGCGTTTGACATCGCCATCGAGGGCGGCTTCAGCCAAAGCGCGCAGCACCGCGACGAAGCGGTCGAGCTCGGCCTTCGATTCGGTTTCGGTCGGCTCGATCAGCATGGCGCCGTGGACGACCAGCGGGAAGTACATAGTCATCGGGTGGAAGCCCTCGTCAATCATCGCCTTGGCGAAGTCGAGCGTGGTCACGCCGGTGCCTTCCAGCCAGCTGTCGTCGAACAGGGCTTCGTGCATGCACGGACCATCCGGGAACGGCACGCTCATGACGTCGCCCAAGGTTGCCTTGATGTAGTTGGCATTGAGCACGGCGTCCTCGGCGACCTGCTTCAGGCCATCCGAACCGTGGCTCAGCATATAGGTAAGAGCGCGGATATACATGCCCATCTGGCCGTGGAAGGCGCACATGCGGCCAAAGTTGGCCTTGGAAGCCCCCTCGCCGTGCTCTTCGAGCGTAAAGCCTTCAGCGCTGCTCACGACCCACGGACGCGGCGCATAGGCTGCCAGGGCGTCCGACAGGACAACCGGCCCCGCGCCTGGACCACCGCCGCCGTGCGGCGTCGAGAAGGTCTTGTGCAGGTTGATGTGCAT
>CAMLPZ010000083.1 GCA_946482045.1 uncultured Asticcacaulis sp. | reverse complement strand
AGCTGCCCTTGAACAATAGATACAACTGCTTTCAATGCCTCTTCGGTTAAAATTTCAATCATGATGCCCTCTTAAAAAGATAGCCTTTATTGTCATCCCTCGCTAAATTTGTGAAGACGAATAAATGAAACGATTCTTCTAAGCCGCCTTCTCATCCATCGCGTCGAGCAGCTTAAACACAGCGTCGTCGAGGCTCAGGTCGGCGTATTTGGCGCGGGTGAGGATGCACTCGACAAAGTCCGCGGCCCGCTGCGCGTTTTGCGGCGTCCAGAAGTCGGTGAATCGCGAGAGAAGATCGGCCTTGGCTTCGGTTACCGACAGCTCACCGGCGATGAAACGCTCCAGTACACATCTGATCCAGTCTTGCATGGTCATGCCCTCGGATTATTTTGTTCACATTTTGTTCTTATTGTGAGCAAGAGTCAAGGGGAAGCGCGCTATCCCCTCTCCCCGTTCACGGGGAGAGGGTTAGGGTGAGGGGCAATGCGGCAGCAGACGGGCAAGCGGACATAGTTTTTGCCCCTCATCCGGTCCTGCGGACCACCTTCTCCCCGTGAACGGGGAGAAGGAACTCAGGACGGCTTCTTGATATTGTTCAGCGTCCGGGCTTCGGACCGCGAGCCCGCCTGGACGGTTTCGACCTTGACGGCGGCCTTCTTCGGCTTGCGGATTTCTTTCGTGCTTTTCTTCTGACCTTTGGCCATGACGTCGCTCCTGTTGCCGATGTGTAAGGGCTTATGCCAGGTTTGCCGGAGATAAGCGCGTTAAATAAAAAAACGCGCGCGATCGGGCACGCGGACGTCGAACTCCGGTGCGGAAAGCGCCTAAGACCTGAGCCTGAGGGCCGCCGGTTCCCCCACGCCCAGATAGGCGCGCGCCGCCTCCCCCGTCATGGGCCTTGCGAAGTAATAGCCCTGCACGAAGGTTGCGCCGAGGCTGCTCAGGAGTTCGAGCTGCTCGCCCGTCTCGACGCCTTCGACGATGCAGGTCAGCCCCATGTCGGCGCACAGGGCGGTCAGCGACTTGACGATCTTGAAGCTGGCCGGATTGGTGCAGATATCGGTGACGAAGCTGCGGTCGATCTTCAGCTTGTCGAGCGGCAGGCTGTGCAGGTGGCTGAGCGACGAAAATCCGGTGCCGAAATCGTCGAGCGAAATGCCGACGCCCAGGGCCTTGAAGGTGTCGACCGCCGCGCGGGCGGCTTGGGCGTCCTGCGACACGGCCGTTTCGGTGATTTCCAGGTCGATGCGGGCGGGCGCGACGCGGCTGTTGTTGATGGCGGCCAGGATCGAAATGACGCTTTCGGACGAGCTCAGGTCGTAGGCCGACAGGTTGAACGACAGGCGCACCTCTTCCGGCCACAGCGCGGCCTCGGCCAGCGCCTTACGCAACAGGGTGCGAGTGAGCGAGACGATCAGGCCGATGCGTTCGGCGGCGGGAATGAAGATGCCGGGCGAGACGTCGCCCAGGATCGGGCTGTGCCAGCGCGCCAGGGCCTCCATGCCGACGACGCGCTGGCTGCCCAGTTCGACGATCGGCTGGAACACGACCGACAGTTCGCGTTCGAAGTCAGCGGCCTTGAGCGCCTGTTCGATGCTGCTGTCGTCGCGGATCTGCGCTTCGTGTTCGGCCGAGAACAGGACGGTGCCGCCGCGCTGATGACGCTTGGCGTAGTAGAGGGCGTAGTCGGCGCGTTCGAACAGCATGTCGGGCGTGCCGGCATTGTCGGGATAGATGGCGAAGCCGATGGAGCTACCGATCTGGGCCTTGGCGGCGCCGATCTGGTACGGAAGGCGCAAGGCCGAAGCGATGCGGCGGCCCAGCGATTTGAGGCTTTCGGCGGAAACATCGGCGTTGACCAATATGGCGAATTCGTCGCCACCCAGGCGCGCCAGACTAATGCCATCACCGCAGATGCCTTGCAGGCGCTTGCCGACTTCGACCAGCAGGCGGTCGCCCGTCGCGTGGCCATAGGTGTCGTTGACCGGCTTGAAGCCGTCGAGGTCGATAATGCCGACGGCCAGACGGGCCTCTTCGCCCAGCAAGACGCCCGTATGAACGCGCTCATGCAGGGTGGCCAGGGTGTCGAAGAACCAGCGGCGGTTGGGCAGTTGGGTCAGGGTATCGAGATTGGCGATGCGGAAATTTTCATCCGACAGCCGCCGCGTTTCGGTCTGCGACGCCACCAGTTTGGCGAAGTCACGGTTATAGGTCAGCAGGACCACCACCATGGAAAACGACACCAGGGCGAGATTGGTCGCAAGCGCCCATAGTGTCTGTTCCGGCCGCGACAGAAAGTATGCGGTAAACGGCACATTGGCGATGAAGATGACCGACATGGCCGCGGCCCGCAAATGCATCAGGCAGACCGCGCCGCCGACGACATTCATGGAGATGAAGAAGACCATCTGTCCCTTGGCGTAAGGATCGCCGTACTGGAAGAGGAACAGCCCCCAAAGCGTAAAGGACAGGGTCAAAAGCCCGCAAAGCTTGGTCGTCACGCGCATCAGGCGCACGACCTCCGCATCGCTGAACGCCTTGTTGCGGTTTCTGATGAACCAGATGGCGCGCACGACGCAGACGGCGCATATGGCCAGCGGCACCCAGATCGCTATCCACGCCGGCGCCTGATGCGCGAAGGTGAAGATGCCGGACAGGGTATTGGTGACAAGGATAAAGTACAGCAGCGGAATTTGCCGCGAGAAGGCAGCATATTGCGCACGTACCAGCGTCATGTTCTCGGTGTCGACCTTGAACAAATTCCAAAAACGCTGGAAGGCAGTACGTAGCAAAGGGTTTTTCCGCGGGCTTTGAGCGAATTCTATCGCAGGCCCGTCAGGCTAACCTTTTCCTCTGAATTTTTAGTTTAAACCGCTTACTTTTCCGGGACGTGCGCCCAGAACTCGATTTCCACCGTGGCGCCGTAAGCCAGGCCGCTGACGCCCAAGGCCGTGCGGACCGGCAGGCGGCTGGGGTGGAAATAGGGCTTGTAGAGGCGGTTGAACTCGCTCCACTTCGACGCGTCGGTCAGCATGACCGTGGCCTTGAAGACGTGCTCAAGACCCAGGCCGTAGCGCTTCAGGATTTCGGCCGTATTGGTCATGATGTACTTGACTTCGTTCTCGAAGCCTTCGGCCAGCTTGCCGTTTTCATCGAGGCCGATCATGGCCGACAGGTAGAGGACGTTACCAACCTGCACCGCTTCGGAGAACGGCGAACGCGGATGCGGGTGCAGGTAGTAGGTGATGCCTTCGGCCGGCATCGGCTTGATCTTGGGAAGGTCTTCGGTATTCGACATGGTCATAAGTCCGGAATGCGACGCGCGCTATGACGCCGCTAATAAACGGGTTTGCGGCAGACGGAAAGGCCTGCACGGAAATCTGATGGCACGAAATGCCTCAGCTTTCCGTTTCGACCTTTTTCGCCTGACCGGCGGCCCACATGTGCAGCCCGACAACAATCACCGTCGCCATGACAAAGGCAATGATCGTGCCCGCGTGCTCTTCGACCGCCGGCATGAAGGCCAGCGGCGCATCCTTCTGCGTTACGACAATCAGCAGGGCATGCATGACGTTGAACAGGCTTTCACCGACGATATAGCCCGACGCCACCAGGATACCGAGCCGCTTGGCCACCTCGCCCCACGACAGCTTGCCGACCGAACGGTCATAAAGCCACCCGGCAATAGCGCCGACGATGACCGGCGCCGTCACGGCCGACGGCAGGTAGATGGCGAGGCTGACACCCAGCGGCGGCAGGGTCAGCTTGCCCTTGCTGCCGCGCTTGATGATCATGTCGGCGATGATCAAACCGGCGCCGATCAGACCGCCGATCCCCAGAAGCTTCCAGTCGAGATCACCACCGATAACGCCCTTGGCCAGGGTCGCGATCAGCGTCGCCTGCGGGGCGTTCAGCGGCTGGTCAGTGATCGCCACGCGGTTCGGGTCGTCCGGGAAACCGTAGGCCTGGTTGAGCAGGTCCAGCACCGGCGGGATGACGATCGAGCCGGCCAGGACACCAACGACCAGCGCCACCTGCTGCTTCCACGGCGTGGCGCCAACCAGTTGGCCGGTTTTCAGGTCCTGCAGGTTGTCGTTCCCGACCACTGCTACAGCCATGACGATGGTCGTAACGAACAGGATAAAGGCGATCAGGGCCTGCTGCTCATTCGGGCCCGTCAGGCCGCGGCCGATGATACCGACCAGCAGGGAGGCCGACAGGACGGTCAGGATGCCAAGACCCGAAACGGGCGAGTTGGACGAGCCGATCAGGCCGGCCATGTAGCCACAGACCGCCGCGGCGATCAGGCCGGCGACCAGGACGAACAGGATGCCCGCGCCGACCAGCGGCAGGGTCAGGGCGCTCAGCACACCACCGACGGTGATGAAATGCGCCAGCAGCCAGCCGACCGGAACCATGCACAGCAGGATGACGATGCCGACGGTATTGACCGGCAAATCGCGGTCGGTGCGGGCGATCTCGCCCTCCCCGCGTTTGGCCGCCGCATTGGATTCCAGCGCCGACATCAGGCCCAGCCACACCGGCACGATCAGCTTGCCAAGCGTCCACAGCGCGGCGACGGCGATAGCGCCTGCCCCCAGCAAACGGACCTTTGAGCGGAAGACGGCGCCGGCGTGTTCGGCCACGGTGGCGTCCGGCATCGGCGTGATCGAGGTCAGGATCGGCAGGGCAATGCCGGACGAGATGAACAGGCCGACGGCCATGGCGATACCGACCGTAATGCCCATAAGGTGACCCGCGCCGACCAGGGCCAGCGAGCTGCCGCCAATAATGCTGGTGGCGCCGATCTGTCCATTGAGCGCCTTGACCTTGAAGAAGCCCGCGACCTCGCCCGGAATGACCTTGATCGCCGCCATCAGCGCCACGAATGCCGAGGCCAGCGTGCCCCAGATCACCGCCCACAGGCCCGCCTTGCCCTCCTTGGCGCCCTCGCGCGTCGAGGTCCCGACCTTCAGCACCTCAGCGGCGGCGACGCCTTCCGGATAAGGCAGGCTGGATTGCACGACCAGGGCGCGGCGCAGCGGCATGGTGTACATGACGCCCAGCGTGCCGCCAACCGCACAGGCGGCGAAGGTCAGCAGGAACGGCACATTCGACCACCAGCCGATAATGATCAGGCCCGGCAGGACGAAGATGACCGACGCCAGGGTCCCCGCCGCCGATGCGATGGTCTGGACGATATTGTTTTCCTGGATGGTCGCTGATTTGAACGCCTGGAGCAAAGCCATCGAGATCACGGCGGCCGGAATCGAGGTCGCGAAGGTCAGGCCGACCTTCAGGCCCAGATAGACCTGCGCGGCCGTGAAGATCACGGTGATGAGGATGCCGAGAACGATACCGCGTACGGTAAATTCGACAGGGTTGGCGCTTTTCATGGCGGCGTGGCTCCGGGGTACTTTTTCCCGCGCAGAACACAGCCGCGCGATTGTTAACGCGCATTACTGCCGCATTACGCCGCTTTGGCAAGAGGTCGATACAAATTCAACGAAAATTTCCGCGCACGTCAGCTTCCTGAGCGATATGCCAAAAAGCGTGCAGCGTTTTTGGCGAGAATATCGCGACGAAACAAAAAACGAGCGCATGAACACATCATGCTCTCGGCTGGGAAATGTCCTTCAGCGTGTCGCGCAGCTGGGCGTCGAGCGCCTTGGCCGTGTCCTGGCGGATGCGGCCATCGACGAAGATCTTTTCGACCACGTCCTTGTAATCGCGATAGTTGCGCAGCTCATAGGCCGCCGCCATCTTCGACGCCGTCTCGCTGTCGGAGCGGCTCAGCTGTTCCATGATGGCGTAGAAGCGCTTGTAGCGCTCATGGCGGTTGCGTTCGGCCTGGATCAGCACGAACCACACCGAGGCCCACGCAATGACGATCAGCGGCAGGACCAGAAGTCCCCAAGCCACCATGTCCTGAACCGTCTTCAGCATCCGCCATATCCTCCGCGCGTCCTGCGCCGTCTCAGGCCCCGCCCGCGCAGTAGTTTACGCGGGCGAAGTCTGAAAACACAAGGCTTTCGCGCACGGGGAGAACCAAATCGTGCGGTGCACGCGTATGGTTACCACCACCGTTCGGGACGGGCGGTGAAACCGGCGGCTTTTTCGAGCGCGTAGCCGGCCTTTAGGACCGAACCTTCGTCCAGCGCCTTGCCGATGACCTGGAGCCCCAGCGGCAGGCCGGTCGAATCGAGCCCCGCCGGCACCGACATGCCGGGCAGGCCCGCCAGGTTGGTCGTGACGGTGAAGACGTCGTTGAGGTACATGGCGACCGGATCGGCGGCCTTTTGCGCGTCGCCCAGCTGGAAGGCTGCCGACGGCGTCGCCGGCGTCAGGATGACGTCGCAGCTGTTCCAGGCATTGGTGAAGTCCTCGGCAATACGGCGGCGGACCTTCAAAGCCTTGACGTAATAGGCGTCGTAGAAACCGGCCGACAGCACGTATGTGCCGATCATGATGCGGCGCTTGACCTCCTTGCCGAAGCCTTCGGAGCGCGACAGCTCGTAGACGTCGGTCAGGGACTGCGCCTTGTCGGTCCGGTGGCCGAAACGCATGCCGTCATAGCGCGCCAGGTTCGAGGAGGCCTCGGCAGGCGCGATAATGTAGTAGCACGGCAGGGCGTACTTGGTGTGCGGCAGGCTGATGCGTACGATCTCGGCGCCGGCGTCCTTCAGCCAGGCAATCCCCTGCTCCCACAGGGCGTCGATCTCGGCAGGAATGCCGTCGAGGCGATATTCGTCCGGAATACCGACGCGCAGCCCCTTCAGCGACTGGCCGAGGAAGCTCGAGAAATCCGGCACGGGGATGTCGAGCGAGGTCGAGTCCTTTACGTCATGGCTGCACATGGATTGCAGCATGATGGCCGAATCCTCGACCGTCTTGGTGATCGGGCCGGCCTGGTCCAGCGACGAAGCAAAGGCGACCATGCCGTAGCGCGAGCAGCGGCCATAGGTCGGCTTGATACCGACCGTGCCGGTGAACGCCGCCGGCTGGCGGATCGAACCGCCGGTATCGGACGCTGTGGCAGCCAGGCAGAGATCAGCGGACACCGCTGCTGCCGAACCGCCCGACGATCCGCCCGGCGTCAGCGGCGCATTGGAACCGCGCGACTTCCACGGATTGGTGACCGCGCCCCAGTGCGAGGTTTCGTTGGACGAGCCCATGGCGAATTCGTCCATGTTCAGCTTGCCCAGCATAACCGCACCGTCGCGCCACAGATTGGCGGTGACGGTCGATTCGTAAGTCGGCACGAAGTTGGCGAGAATTCCCGAGCACGCCGTGGTGCGCACGCCTTCGGTGCAGTAGAGATCCTTGATGCCCAATGGCGCACCTTCCAGCGCCCCGCCCTCGCCCCTGGCCAGTCTGGCGTCTGAGGCGGCGGCCTGCGCGCGCGCCTTGTCGAAGGTCGTCTCGACATAGGCGTTCAGCGCGGGATTGGCGGTTTCGATCGCGCCGATAAAAGCATCCGTCAGTTCGGCCGAGGAGAATTGCTTGCTCTTCAGGCCATCGACGGCGGCCTTGAGCGTCAATTTTGTGAGTTCACTCATTATTCCACCACCTTCGGCACGATGAAGAAGCCGTCGACCGACTTCGGCGCGTTGGCGGTAACGTCCTTGACCTTGTCACCATCGGTGACGACGTCATCGCGAAGCGGCGTGCCGGTTTCGACCGCGGTCGTCATGGGCTCGGCGCCCGAAACGTCGACCTCATTCAGCTGTTCGATCCAGCCCAGGATGCCGTTCAGTTCCCCGGCCAGCGCCTCCAGGCGCTCGTCGCTCTCCCTGAGGCGCGACAGGCTCGCCACCTTTTTGACGGTCGCCACATCAATGGCCATCATCGAACTCCTTTATTCCGAAGGAGCCGGGTTAGCCGATTGCACGCGGCTTTGGCAAGTCCCGCCGGAGCGATAATGGTGCTGCGAGGCAAAGAAAAGGCCGCGCCGTCAGGACCGGCGCGGCAAGTTATTCCGGCGGAGGGAGGTGCCGGAGGATGATTTACCAGGTGCGTTGCCGCGCATCGGCGAGTTGCGCCGCCGCGCCAGTACGTTCGGCATGCAACTCGCTCAGACGCGCTTTCTTCAGGTCGGCCACAGCGCCATCAACAGCACGTGCCCGGCAGTAGGCGTTCTCTTCACGAACCTCGGCACTGTTGCCGGCGACGTCGCACACCTTGTGCGCCGCCTTTTCCAGCCGGGCGTAGAAGGTCTCTACGTCGGAGCCGTTGTTGAAATCGACGCCGTCCGTGCGGACATTGGTGACTTCACCTATCTCTTCCCATGGGGCGGCCAGGACCGGCGTGGCGGTGGCGGTAGCGGCGAGCAGAAGGCACAGGGCCGCGGATGCAAAAAGGCGTTGCATGATGGTCTCCTTGAACGGGCCACTCTCACAGGCCCTCAGATGTCGGGATAAAAGGTACTAGGCTACTCTACTCGAAGCATAAAAATGGGCCGCCCCGCAAATCCTCGCGCGCGGCCCACTTTCTTCCTCTGACAGGCTCTCCGGGTGTCAGCGGGAAGCTTCGGCCCAGGCGAGTTGCGTGCCGCGCTCACCGGTGGTCTTTTCGTGGTGCAGGCTGAGCTGTGGTTGATTGACCTGGCGAACGGCATCGCTGAGCGCCTCGGCCTGACAGATGTGCTCAGACTCGTCATTCATGCAGACGCGGACTGCCGCATAACGCAGCTTCTTGTAGAAAGCCTTCACTTCGGATGGCTTGTTGAAGTCGACATCCTGAGACTTGATGGTTTCCGATTTCCCCTCAGAGGTGAGCCAGTTGGACTGTGCCAGCGTCGGCGAAGCGACGACGGCGGCGGTGCAAACGATCAGAGCGGCAAGCTTGCGGAACATTGGAGAACTCCCTTTAGGAAAGCCCCTGCGGGGCGAAATTGGATGTGGTCAGGCACTGACGATTGAATACTCCAATGCGATTTCATTTTTAAGTTAAATCGACGTCATTTTATTACACTTACTTTAGACATTACATTTTGGTAATTTATGACATTTATGTAACCATAAGTAATGAAGGTGAAATTGATACGATTACACATGACACTTTATTGATGAATGCAATTGAAACCATCGCACGTTGACTTGCGCGCCGTCTGCGGCCATTGCATGGTCATGGCCATAGTCGACATCACAGAACTCAAGGGCGCCTTGCCGCCCCGTCACGGATTGCTGGGGCTGGACCTCGGTGAAAAAACCATCGGCGTGGCTGTGTCCGATATTTCCCTGATCCTGGCCTCGCCGCTTGAGTTGATCCGCAAGAGCAAGTTCACGCTTGAGGCCGAGCGCCTGTTCACACTGATGAAGCAGCGCGAAGCCGCCGGCATCATCATCGGCCTGCCCTTCAATATGGACGGCACCGAAGGCCCACGCGCCCAGTCGTGCCGGGCCTTCGCGCGCAACCTGCTGCGGCTGCGCGACCTTCCCATCGCCTTCTGGGACGAGCGATGGTCGTCATCGGTGATGAACCGCTTCCTGATCGAGGAGGCAGACCTCAGCCGCGCCAAGCGCGCCGAGGCTATCGACAAAAACGCCGCCGCCTATATTCTTCAAGGCGCGCTCGACCGCATGCTTGACGCCAGTTTCGGGGACACAGGCGCAGGAGATGGCGGCCTTTGAGCTTCGACACCATTCTCAATGGCATTGTTCCGGTCTTCCTTTTGATCGCCCTGGGCTATAGCCTGAAGAAGTCCGGCTTCCTGCCCCTGCCCGTCTGGCCGCCGATCGAGAAGTTCGCCGTCTATGTCCTCTATCCGGGCTTTCTGATCCCTACCATCTGGCATGCCGATCTCACCGGCTTTTCCACCGGCCCGGTTTCGCTGGGCGTGCTCGGTTCGGTCGCAGTGGCCAGCGTGGTCGGCTTTGGGCTCAAACCGATACTGCGTCTGCCCGGCCCGACCTTCACCAGCGTCTTCCAGGGGCTGATGCGCTTCAATTCCTTTGTTTTCATTCCGGTGGCGGCGGGGATTTTCGGCGACAGCGCTATGACACTGGCCGCCATCGCGGTCAGCGCGCTCATTCCCGCCTCCAATATGATCTGCATCCTGGTGTTGGCGCGCTGGGGCGAGCCGGAAGGCGACGTCAAGCCCGATAAGTCACCGCTCGGCATGGCAAAGACCCTGCTGACCAACCCCATCTTCGCCTCGTGCCTGATCGGCCTGACGTGCAATTTTCTTAAAGTGCCATCGATCCCATTCGCCGAGAAATCACTGCGCATGCTGGGCGAAGCGGCCATCCCGACCGGCCTGATTCTGGCTGGCGCGGGCCTGAGCTTCTCTTATATCTATCGCAAACCCATTCTGGTCAGCGCGGTATCGCTCTTTAAGGTGCTGGCCATGCCGATCCTGGCCTGGCTGATCTGCCGGGGTTTGGGCGGAGACCAAATGGCCCAGGGCGTGGCTCTGGCCTGCGGTGCCGCGCCGTGTGCGGCGGCGGCTTACGTCCAGGCGCGACACATGGGCGGAGACGCGCCGCTGATGGCCGGCATCGTCGCCATGACGACCTGTTTGAGCGCGATCTGCCTGCCGCTGCTGTTGTGGCTATTCCACCTGGTATGACTATCCAGAGCTTGGATGTGCCGATACGTCGCCTGGGTAAAAGCGCCTCCCATACCTGCAGCGCCTTTTCCGGCAATCCGCTTCGTTATTTGGCCGCGCCGGCTTTCAGCATCTGGTTAAGCTCACCACCGCTGACCAGATCGCCGACATAGCCGAAGCTCAGGTCCTTGGCGGCCTTGATGAAAGCCGTCATGGCCGCAGAGTGCAGCCAGTTGCCGACCGACACACGCCGCACACCCAAAGCGCCCAGTTCGCTGACCGACAAAGGCTTCGGGCCTATCCCGCCCAGCACATTGACCGGCCGGTCGACCTCGCGGCAGACGGCAGCGATATCCGCAACGGTCGACAGCCCCGGCGCATACAGCACGTCGGCGCCGGCCTCCTGATAGGCCTGTAGCCGCGCAATCGTATCCTTCAGGTCGCGGCGGCCCTGAAGGTAGTTTTCCGCCCGCCCGACCAGCATGAATTTGAAAGGCAAGGACTTGGCAGCCTCGGCCGCGGCGCGAATGCGGTCGGCGGCTTCGGCTATGTCGTAGATGACGCGATCATCGCCGGTGGCGTCCTCTATCGACCCGCCGACCAGTCCGGCCTCTGCGCCCAAACGAATCGTTTCGGCGCAATCCTCTGGCGCATGACCGAAACCATTCTCCAGATCGGCTGCCAGCGGTAAATCTGTTGCATCAGCCAGGTCGCGGACATGGGCCAGCACGTGGTCGCGCCCGGCATTGTAATCCGGCACGCCCAGTGAGCGTGCGTGGCCGGCGCTGGTGGTCGTCAGCGCCTTGAACCCCATCGCGGCAAGCATTCGCGCCGTGCCGCGGTCCCACGGATTGGGAATCACGAAACACCCGCTGTCGTGAAGCGCCGCAAATTCAGCCGCTTTTTCCGCCTGGGTTTTCATGAAAACGGTCCTTCCTGCTTGTGCTTTGCGGCGTTCTCCGCCACAAACCGGCCAAATCGTGTCAGCATGCACGCCTGTTTCAAGCTCTCCATGACCCTGATGACCTCCGACGTCAATGACCTGATCCGCACCCGCCTCCTGCCCTTCCCCAAGCGGCACTTCCTTGGCGCACAGGATCTCGATCCGCCCGATATCATGAACCTGCTGGACCTGGCCGACGTCTTCGTCGACCTGAACCGGCAGGCGACCAAGAAGCTGGACCTGCTGAAAGGCCGGACCCTGGTCAACATGTTCTTCGAGAACTCGACGCGCACGCAGTCGAGCTTCGAGCTGGCCGGCAAACGGCTGGGCGCCGACACCGTCAATATGAGCATGAAGACGTCGTCGGTCGCCAAGGGCGAGACCCTGATCGATACGGCCGTGACACTCAACGCCATGAAGCCTGACCTGCTGGTCGTGCGCCATCAGGCGTCGGGCGCGGCGGCGCTGCTGTCGCAAAAGGTCGGCTGTTCGGTCATCAATGCCGGCGACGGCCAGCACCAGCACCCGACCCAGGCCTTGCTCGACATGCTGTCGATCCGGCGGGCGTTTGGGCATGTCGATGGGCTGACCATTGCGATTTGTGGTGACGTTTCGCACTCCCGCGTGGCGCGGTCGAACGTCATCCTGCTCAATGCCATGGGCGCCAATGTCCGCCTGGTCGGACCGCCGACACTGATCCCGGGCGATGCCGACGAATGGGGCACCGAGGTCTACCATAATATGCGCGAAGGCATTGCCGGCGCCAATGTGGTCATGATGCTGCGCCTGCAACTGGAACGCATGGACGGGGCGTTCATTCCGTCGACGCGGGAATATTACCGCTTCTTCGGCCTCGACCGCGAAAAGCTGGCCGTGGCGGCGAAGAATGTCCGCGTCATGCACCCCGGTCCGATGAACCGCGGCGTCGAGATCGATTCGGACGTCGCCGACGATCTCAGTGTCTCGCTGATTCAGGATCAGGTCGAGATGGGCGTCGCCGCGCGCATGGCCGTGCTGGCGTCACTCGCCGCACGGCTGGAGAATAACTGATGTCTTCCAATGCTATAGCGTTCGTCAACGCCCGCCTGATCGATCCGGCCAGCGAATATGATGGCCCCGGCTCGGTCATCGTCGTCGAAGGCGTCATCGCCGACGTCATCCACGGCCACGACGTGCCGTCCGGTCACACCGGCATCAAGGTCATCGACTGCGATGAAAACGCCCTGATGCCCGGCCTGATCGACATGCGCGTGCGCACCGGCGAGCCCGGCTCCGAACCCAAGGAAACGCTGAAATCGGCCTGCCTGGCCGCAGCCGCTGGCGGCGTCACCTCCTTCGTCGTCCAACCCGACACCGATCCAGTCATCGACGAGCCGGCCATGGTTGACTTCATCCTCAGGCGCGCGCGCGACATCGAACTGGTCCACGTCTATCCGGCCGGCGCCGCCACCAAGGAAACCAAGGGCCAGAAGATGGCTGAGATCGGCCTGATGGCCGAGATGGGCGCGCTCTATTTCACCGACGCCGACCAGCCGATCGTCAATTCCAAGATCCTGTCGCGCGTGCTCTCATATGCGAATGGCTTTAACGCCCTGATCGCCCACCGCCCCAAGGAGCCCTGGCTGTCCGAAGGCGCGGTCGCCACCTCGGGCGAAATGGCCGCGCGCATGGGCCTGGCGGGCGTGTCGGCGCTTTCCGAACGCATCATGATGGAGCGCGACCTGGCCCTGGTCGAACTGACTGGCGCGCGCTTCCTGGTCGACCAGGTCTCGACCGCCGAAGGCCTGTCGTCGCTGGAACGCGCCAAGACCAAGGGGCTGGACGTCTACGCTTCGGCCAGTATCAACCACCTCGTCTTCAACGAGATCGATATCGGCGACTACCGCACCTTTTATCGGCTTGATCCTCCTCTGCGCGCCGAACGCGACCGCCTGGCCTGCGTCGATGCCCTGGCTAACGGGCTGATCGACGTGGTGGTGTCGAACCATTCACCCGCCCCCGCAGAAGACAAGCGCCTGCCGTTTTCCGAAGCCGCGCCTGGGGCCATCGGCCTGCAGACGCTTCTGCCAGCGCTGATCGGCCTGCATCTCGAAAACGACATCCCTTTGATCGATATCCTCAGGGCGGTGACGCAGAACCCGGCACAGTTGCTGGGCCTGGACGCCGGCCGCATCGCCAAGGGGGCTCCGGCCGACCTGATCCTGGTCGATATCGACGCGCCATTCGCGTTGCGCGAGCGCGACATCCTGTCGAAATCGAAGAACTCACCCTTTGAAAACCGTACGTTACAGGGCAAGGTACTGAAAACCCTGGTCGACGGCCGAATCGTCTATCAGGCGTAATTTCCTTCTCCCAGCTTGCGGGGAGAAGGTGGTCCGAAGGACCGGATGAGGGGCATTTCATCGTCCGGACTTGCTGAAATTTGCGTTGCCCCTCACCCTAGCCCTCTCCCCGTAAACGGGGAGAGGGAACTCGAACAAAGGCAGACTTCAGTGAACGCTTTTCCAGCCCCAGCCATCTACGCCCTGGCCGTCATCGGCGGGTATCTTCTGGGCTCCATCCCGTTCGGGGTGCTGGCAACGCGTATGGCCGGCATCGATATCCGTTCGATCGGCTCAGGTAATATCGGCGCCACCAACGTTTTGCGCACCGGCCGCAAGGATTTGGCGCTGATGACCTTTGTCGGCGACACCGGCAAAGGTGCGGCAGCGGTCGGTCTGGCCTTCGCGCTGCTGCTGTCGGCCGATATCGAAACGCGCCGCATCGCCATGGCCTTGGCCGGTGCCGCCGCCTTCCTGGGCCACCTCTTCCCCGTGTGGCTGAAGTTCAAGGGCGGCAAGGGCGTCGCGACCTTCTTAGGGACTCTGTTCGCCGCCTGCTGGCCCATGGGTCTGGTCGCCGGCGCCCTGTGGCTGCTGACGGCTTTCACCTTCCGCATCAGTTCGCTGTCGGCCCTGGTTGCCGCCGCCCTGGTCGTCCCGGTCAGCCTGCTG
>CAMLPZ010000082.1 GCA_946482045.1 uncultured Asticcacaulis sp. | reverse complement strand
TATCTTGCCTTGGTGGGCTGGCGGCTTCTGCCCAAGAGGACAAGTGGCGAGGACGGGCAAATGCCCTGGCGCGTCTTCGAATTGCAGTTGATCGAGGCGGTCACCCTGGCGCGGTCGGAGGTGGCGCGGCAATTGCGAGAGACGTCGACGCGGCTCCTGGGATTCGTTCGCCGTGGCCGTCATCTGCCGTGGCCTCAGGATGACCGGCTTAAGCGCCGCGACCGCCTGGTTCTGCTGACCCGCGCACGGCCCGAAGACGTTGCCGCCGCCGTGGCCTTTCCGGTCGCTTCTCCGGCGCCGGAGCCGAGCGACATTACGGCCCACATGGTCATCGGCAACAATTCGCTGCTGGTGGGGCAACGATATGAGGCCATCAGCCTGCGCAGCAGCGGCGATGTCAGCCTGACGGGCGTCGGTCCGCGCAAGGGCGGGGACCTGGTTCCCATGGAAAGCCTGATCTTCCAGACGGGCGACCAACTGTTCCTGTCAGGTAGCCCGGAGGCGATCTCGACCTTCGCTGCCCGCGAACGCCTGCTGGAGGTCGACCGCAGCGATCCGGCGCCCATGGACGGCCGCAAGGCCGCCATGACGGTCGGCATATTCCTGATCGCCATAGGCGCGGCGGTGTTCTTCGATGCGCAGCCGGCGCTGGCCTTTCTGGCCGCGGGCGTTGCGATGGCCGCGCTCAGGCTGATCCCCGGCCGCGAAACTTATCGGTCGATCGACTGGAGCATCATCGTCCTGCTGGCCGCCATGATCCCGGTCGGCCAGAGCTTCGAGACAAGCGGCGCGGCAGGCATTGTGGCTCAGGCCGCCGGAAATGTGCTGGCGGGGACACCACTGATCGTGTGCCTGGCAGCCGTGTGCGCCATGACTCTGGTACTGACCATTATGCTCAACAATGTTGCGACCGCTCTGATCATGGGGCCTCTGGCGATTCAACTGGCGGGCCTCTTGAATGTCAGTCCGGATGCCGTGCTGCTGGCCGTCCTCATCGGCACATCATCGGACTTTCTGACGCCGATCGGTCACCAGAATAACCTCCTTGTCATGGGACCTGGGGGTTACAAATTCAGCGATTACTCGCGTGCCGGCGCGCTCTTGTCGCTCATCGTGGTGGCGACTTCCGCTACCGTTCTGAGCATCATATACGGCTAGTTTTGGGCAGCATCGTATATGTGGCAACGCAGCGGACACTTGCCGGAATGCGTGGAAACGGCACCGGACCACAATAAGTCCGAGACCATAGAGACGCTTGACGGGCAAAGATCCGGAGAAAGTTCAATTCCTGCCCGCCGCTGTCAAGACACGCCAGGACGCCGGCTTCGGCAACCACTGCGCACTATTTGGCATATTGCCCTAGGCATTGACCGAACTAAAAAACGGATATAATTATAGTTTATATTCATTTTCGGGAAAGCTAAAATGGACCGCAGGCAGTTCCACATTTCCCTCACTGCGGGACTAGCTCTCGGATTACCTGCCGCCACGGCGGCGGCCGACATGAAACCCACCCAGCCGCGGCTGCTACCCCTATGTACGATCACGGCTCAATTGCTGCCACCACTGGACATAGGTGACGGTCCTCAGGGCCGCCGACGGATGATTCCAATCGCCGGCGGCGAGGTTATGGGTGAGCGGCTGAAGGGCAAGGTTCTGCCGCACGGCGCGGACTTCCAGCACATCCGGCCCGACGCGGTCACAGAGATCCAGGCGCGCTACATTATCGAAACGAACGACGGCCATAAGATTTACGTCGAAAATACAGGACTGCGGCACGCCCCACCTGAAGTCATGGCCCGGCTGATGAAAGGGGAAGTCGTCGACCCGGCATTGATCTATTTCCGCGCGGTACCGCGCTTCGAAGCACCGAATGGTCCTTATACGTGGCTCGAGCGATCGGTGTTTTTGTGTTCTGGCGCGCGCTTTCCGGAACACGTAACCTTACAATTCTTCGAAGTCACCTAATCCGGTCAACGGCGACAAATTTTAGCTGCCAAAACCCTCCAGAAGATCGGTGTAGGCCAGCGTCGCGTTGGCGTGCTCGCGCATCATCGCCTCAGCCCTGGCTCCCTGCCCCTTGGCTATGGCGTGGTAGACGGCATGGTGCTGCATGTGCGCATAATTCAGACGACGGAATTCCCGTTCAAGGCGGGTCTTATCGGCGGCCAGAGCCTTGACCGAGGCAAAAGGCAGATGGTCATTGCGCGCCAGGGCTTCCCGTATCGCCGTACTGCCACCTACCGACAGCAGCACGCCATGAAACCGTATATTCATGTCCTGATAGGCAGCAAGGTCCGTGTCCAGGAGATAACCCTTTTCGAACAGCGCATCACCGGCGGCCAGGCAGTCCCGAAAAGCCGCATCGGCCACCGGATCCAATCCACGTTCCGCCGCGCGCATTGCCGCCAGCCCCTCCAGCACCCCCCGAACCTCTACGGCGCCGATAATGTCGCCAAGTGTCACGGCGCGAACCGTGTAACCACGGGCGCCGGTTTTTACCAGCAATCCCTCCTGCTCAAGGATTCGCAACGCCATCCGGACGGGCATACGCGACACGCCAAGCGCTTCCGCCGTAGGGATTTCGGCCAGTCTCGTCCCGCCCGGCAGTTCGCCAGACGCAATCTTTTGTCTCAGCGCGACCAGAACCTGAACCCCCGGCTTGCTCATAGGCCTTTCCCCGATCCGTCCATGATGTGCCCCAGGATGATCCTAAACTACAATTGGCTCCAATTCACTGTCATACTCGCCGAATTTGATTGACGAATAGATATTTTGCATAATTATTGGATCCAATAATAGTCTGGGAGAAAACAAATGTCCGTGCCTTGGCAGATCAACACATGGTACGTCGCGGCCCGCAGCGACGAAGTCACCGAGGCTCCGCTCGCGCGCAAAATTTGCGGCGAGCGCATGGTCTTTTATCGTGACGGCGAAGGCAAGGTTGCGGGTCTTGAAGATTTTTGCCCGCATCGCGGCGCCCCATTGTCACTCGGTAAGGTGTCCGATGGGCATCTTGTTTGCGGCTATCATGGCCTGGCCATGGGATGCGACGGTCGAGCGGTTTCCATGCCGGGCCAGCGCGTGCGCGGCTTCCCCCCCATCAAAGCCTATCCAACGGCCGAACGGTACGGATTTATCTGGGTATGGCCGGGCGATCCCGTGAAGGCCGAAGTGGCGTTGCTTCCCGAGTTGGTCTGGGGCGATAACCCGGCCTGGGCCTATGGTGGCGGTCTTTATCACGTCGCCTGCGATTTCCGCCTGATGATCGACAACCTCATGGACCTGACGCACGAAACCTACATCCACGCGGACAGCATCGGCCAGAAGGAAATCGACGAAGCACCGGTCGTTACGCGTGTCGAAGAGAACGAGTCGATCACTGAGCGCTTCATGGACAATATCCTGGCGCCGCCTTTCTGGCGCATGGCGTTGCGCGAAAACGGACTGGCGGACGATGTGCCGGTCGACCGTTGGCAAATCTGCCGATTTACTCCACCCAGCCACGTGATGATCGAGGTCGGAGTCGCGCATGCCGGCCATGGCGGCTATCACGCTCCAGATCATCTGAAGGCCGCCAGCATTGTCGTCGACTTCATCACGCCGGAAAGCGAGACATCGCATTGGTATTTCTGGGGCATGGCGCGGCGGTTCAAGCCGGACGACGCTGCCCTTACCGCCCGTATCTGCGAAGGCCAGGGCAAGATTTTCTCTGAGGACATGGAAATGCTGCAGCGGCAGCAGGAAAACCTGATCGCCAACCCCGACCGAAAACTACTGAAACTCAATATCGACGCCGGCGGGGTTCACGCCCGCCGTATCATCGACAGGCTTTGCCGCCTCGAGCAAGGGCTTGCAGCTGAGGACGCGGCATGATCGAGGTCGTCGTCAGCGACATTATTCAAGAAACGCCCGATATTCGCCGCATTACATTAGTTGCACCGGACGGTGCCAGGTTACCTGCGTTTGAAGCGGGGGCACACATAGACCTTCATCTGCCCAATGGTCTGGTGAGACAGTACTCCCTGCTCAATGCTTCGAGTGAGATCGGCAGCTATCAGCTGGGCGTACTGAACGAAAAGAGCTCTCGCGGCGGCTCGAGATGGATTCACGAAACCCTTGCCAAGATGGACCGGTTGCACGTCAGTTTGCCGCGCAACCTTTTCCCGGTCGTCAAAACGGCAAGGCGGCATATGCTGTTTGCCGGCGGAATAGGCGTCACGCCGATATTGTCCATGGCACGGCAGCTCTCGGCGTCCGGGGCTGATTTTGCGGTCTATTACAGTGTGCGCAATAGGCACGATGCTGCCTTCCATAAGGATTTCGGCAAACATGTCAGCCTGCTTGCTGACGGACGCACCGCCGCGCAAGCCGTTCTCATTGAGGCGCTGTCCAGACCGTCGCACGACACCCACCTCTATGTCTGTGGGCCGACAGGCTATATCGAGACTGTCCGGGAGCTTGCCCGACTGCAAGGGTGGCCCGACAGTCAGTTTCATACGGAAGCATTCAGCGCGCCCGCCTCAACCACAGACGCAACTGAGCGAGCCTTCACGGTTCGCCTTGCGCGCACCGGCGTGACCATACCGGTGGCCGAGGACCAGACGGTCATCCGCGCGCTGCAGACACACGGTTTCGATATCCCGTTTTCATGTGAACAAGGCATCTGCGGGACGTGCCTCACCAAAGTCATTTCCGGCGTCCCTGACCATCGCGATCAGTATCTTACCGACGAAGAACGCGAAGCCAACGATCAGTTCACGCCCTGCTGCTCTCGCTCCAAATCGCCCGAACTTGTTCTCGATCTTTAGTCGGCCAGGGCACGAGAGGGCGGCATCTGCCTGCCAAGGCAATGGTGCTCAGTGCGGCGAAAGCCATCACGCTGCAACCAGGCGGGTGTCTCCGTTTCAAACACCCGCCTGGCCTAAAGGCTGTTAGAAGTTCTTGTATTCGTAGGTAATGCGCTTATCGACGCAGTAGGCACAGCCCTCACCCTGAAACTTCTTCGCCGCCGTCGCGTCACCCTTAAGCCGCCAATTCAGCCAGGCGCTAACCACCTCTGCGCCGATGCCGCCGTGCGGGTCCATATAGGTTCCGCCGTGACCGACCGGGATGTCGATATGGGCGGCCGGGATGTGATTGATGCGTTTATAGTCGTCCGTGCCGTTGGCATGGGCGATGTCGGTCGGCCCGCCCAGGACATAAAGTACCGAGCCGTGCAGGTCGCCCAGCATCGCCTTGTCGACCTTAATGCCCGCGATCGGATTGCCTTCATTGAAGACGCCGCTGTTCATGATCACAACCGTTTTAATGCGCGGGTCCTTGGCAATGGAAATTGCCTGCAGGCCGCCACAGCTGAAACCCGACACCGCGATCTTGGTCGGATCGAGGCGCTGGTAATAGGGGCTGCCCTGACGGGCATTTTCACGGATCGCCCAGTCGATGGCCTCGGTTAGCGATTCCGCCGTTGTCGATGCCCGAAGACCGCCGGCCGGCGGGCCAGCCGGTGCGGTAGTCTGCGGCTGCGGCGCCGGGATCGTGCCCGGCGCCACAGCCAAATAGCCCTGCGACGCGATTTCAAGCAGGTGGTTCTTTGAACTTGTGCCGTCCGCACTGCATGCGCCGTTGCCGAAAACGTACACTCCGAGTTTTTCGGATTTCAGATCCGCTAGCTTCTCCGGCCGATAAACGACGTGCGCCGGCAAGGTCGGATCTTCTTCGAACACCGCGGGATAAGGGCCAGAACCCGTTTCCGCGGCCGCGTACGGGGCAATGGCTGCGAATGCGAGCCCGGCTATAAGTCCGACTGTATGCTTCATATCATTCCTCCTGATATTTTAGGTCCGGCATGTGTTAAGAAGGGATGGCCAGTCCGATCCCGTCCGGCGGCACGCCAAGTATCAAATCCATTACCGGACACGATAAAAACGGATGCGCACCGCCGGCCTGCCTTCATGCGTGACAATATCCAGGCGGTTTACGAAAGCCGCCTGGTTCAGCCACTGGTAGCGGCCAAGAGGTGCTTCGAAAATGGGTGTGAGCAGGATCGGAACCGGCGCCGCACCCTCTTTTTGCGGGCACATGGGCCCCTGATTGCGAACATTGATGATGACGCCGTCATCTGTCCTCAGCATGTAGTCGGCGTAGGCCCAGACGCATCCGTCAGAACGCTTCAGTTGCCAGTCCCATCCACCCGGCATGATGACGCCCTTGAAACCCGAGCCATCTCCCGGACCCTCAAAGCTTCCACCGGTGATCGGAATAATATACCGCTCGCCTATCGGCGTAGTGCCGGGATTGAGACCACCTCCCAGAGTTACGACTTCTTCAAAAACGAACTCGAGGCGCGGCATCAGTGGATCACGGTCCTCAGCTAACACAGCCGGAGCCGAGCAAAGCGTGACCGCAGCCAAAAGTACGCCTAGGACACGGCGAAGCAGACGCATTCATTCTACCTTATAATAATTTCTTTCGTAAAAATATTCCTCTGACAATATCGCAAGAGAATCAAGGAGGAAACGCGACCACGTGAAGGTTTTTCGCCATATCGAAAAAATTCATAAGATTAGATTTATTAGTAAAATTTATGACAAATTGAAATAATAATACATTCTCGTTTCAATTCATTGACTTAATTGGAACTTGAAAAGTCTTTGGGCGTGCCTGAGACTATGATTGCTGTGGCATCGTAGGAAAACGAGAAGAGATCGATTGACGGAAATTGTCTGATGTAATAGCGTTGTGATCGCTAACATCGTTAGCTCGGACGCTATGTATTGCAGATGGACATAGGTGTCCCGTTACTTCCTAGTTGCTGAACTCGCAGTCTCTTCCCTTGAGCACGGCACGGGGCGCATTCCCTAGTTTGCGTCCCGTTTTTTTCGTTGGCGATAAAGGTGAAGCCCATGCCGGTTCAGATAAAACAAGATCAGAGAGGAGATGCAAATGACATCGCAGCGCTTTAGCAAGGCCACACAATCAGCACGTCGGCTTGCCATCAGACTGGCCGCCGGCACATTCGCGTTGACGTGCATTCTCACGTCGTCCGCGACCGCCGCGGACGACAAAATGACCCCCATTGCCATCCCGGCCCAGCCGAACGCAATCGTCCTGGACACCGGCCCCCTGCCCGGAGCGACTGCCAAGGAATCGTGGCACAGTCAGTATGGCAGCGTCTTCGCACGTAATGTCACTGTCGCGACTCTGACGCCATTCCTCCCCGATCCGGCAAAGGCGACCGGCGCGGCCGTCATCGTCGCACCGGGCGGCGGCTTCCGTACTTTGTCGATGGAAAATGAAGGCTGGGACGTCGCCAAGGCACTTGCGGATCAAGGCGTGGCGGCATTCGTGCTGAAATATCGACTGAACCAGACGCCCGAAGACATGGCTGGATTCGAAAAGTCGATGGCCGAGATGTTCTCCGGCGCGGCGCGGCCGCGCCCGCCCGGCACACAGGATCCCGCAACCTTCCTTGCCCCTCAGATCGCGGATGCACGCGCGGCCTTTGCGCTGGTCCGGTCACGGTCCAAGGAATGGAAGGTTGATGCCGATCGCATCGGCATGGTCGGCTTTTCCGCCGGCGCCATGCTGACCCTGTCGACCGCCCTTTATGGCCAGGACGCCAAACCCGCCTTTATCGGCGACATCTATGGCCCGCTCATGCCAGTGACAGTACCGGCCGACGCACCGCCCCTGTTTGTCGCCCTGGCGGCGGACGACCCCCTCTTTGGCGGGCCTGAATACGGCCTGATCACAAATTGGCGTGCAGCCAAGCGCCCGGTGGAATTTCACCTATATGAGCAGGGCGGCCACGGCTTCGGTATGTACAAAAAGGCAACCACCAGCACCGGATGGTTCGATGCTTTCTCGCGCTGGCTGGGAATGCACGGCTATCTGAAGCCGAAGGGTTAGTACGCGCCGCGTATACAAAAGGAAAAGCGCCGGACCATCAGGTCCGGCGCTTTGCTTAGCTAGAAGTTGATGGAGTAGGTCAGTGTCACGCTACGCGGTCGGGCATAAATGACCTCCGCATAACCGGCGGACGTACTCTCGGAAGATGTGCCCGCAAGCGGGTAGACCCGGTCGGTCAGGTTGTTGCCCGACAAGGTGACATTCCACTTGCGGTCATCCGGCTCGAAAACGAGCGAGGCGTTGACGACAGTGATGGACTTGTTCTGCGCGATCGACACCGTATTGCCGGCATCGAAATACTGCTGGTCCGTGTAGGCGACATTGACGCGCGGCGTCAGGCGATAACCGCCGCCGGGATGGAAGGTATAGGCCGCGCTGACATGCCCCTGCAACTCCGGCGCAAAGGGCAACCTGCTGTTCAGGGTGGCGACCGAGGTCGGGGTGACCGCGCCGTAGGACGGCGGGTTGGTGATGCTGTCAAAACCGGTATCCAGAGATCCGACGCTGGCGCTTAAGTAAAGGTCCGGGAACGGAATATATTCCGCCTCCAGCTCAAGCCCGCTGATCGTCGCTTCGCCGGCATTGAACAGCAAGGGCACCACTCCCAGGCGATAGGTCATCTGCATGTCGGTGTATTTGGTACTGAAAATCGCGCCGTTGATCCGCAGGCCCCTGACCGGATTGGCCTTGAAGCCGCCTTCGAGTGTTTCTGCCGACTCCGGCGCGAATGAGATCGGCACATTGCCCGGCGGGGCATTGTTGTAGCGCTCGTTGAAGCCGCCGCTCTTGAAGCCTTGCGACCAACTGACATAGGTCATCAGCGCCGGACTCCAGCGGTACTGTACGCTAGCTGATCCCGTTGTCGCCGTGAACTTGCGCTCATTCTTGCTGGTAGCGATAAACAGACAGCCGGTCTGCGTTGGTGGCGGGCCGCCGAACGGACACAGGGCGGTCGGCGCGGCAGGTTCCGCCGCCGTATAGGGTGCGACATTGAACATAACACCCTGAAGGCTCTTGGTCTCATCCGTATAGCGCAGGCCGGCCGAGAGGCTTAATGCATCGGTGGCCTTGAAGCTCCACTGGGTAAACAGGGCTGTCGCCTCGGTCTCAAGCTGAACCCTCTGAGTGTCGTAGGACGTGCCAGGATTGCCGAGGCCGACCAGCACGCGGTCGAAAGTCTCTTCGTTGAAATAGTAGGCGCCAACGACACCATCCAGGCGTCCCAGCTTGAACTGTGCCTGCAATTCCTGGCTCTTCTGCTCGCTCTTGCTGCTGTAGTTGGTTTGCAGGATCAGCAAGGGCGTGTTGTCGGCATCGCGCGCGCCTGACCATTCCAGGCTCCGCGCCGACGAAATCGACTTAAGCGACAGCATATCGCTGAGCTCCCATTCGGCGACCAGCGAAACCCCTGAGTTTTCAAGCGTGCTGAAGGCCGGCGCCGTCCCGCCGTTGGTGAAAGGCCCCTTGTATTGCGCATCGTTGGCGCAGCGCGCATCGGCCGTCGCCGGCACAAACGGCGGCGGAAAGGTCGCGCCCGGGCAGCCAGCGGCTTTGCTGGCCGCCGCCGGAAAGGTTTGGTTCTCGGCGATCTGAAGGAAGACGAACGGCGACCCGTTCTCATCGGCCTTGGCGTAGTCGCCACGCAGGGTCAGGGTCAGGTCAGCCGTCGGCTCCCAGCGCAGGGTCCCCTGGGCGTTGGAGGTGTTCGTGTCGCCAAGGTCGAGGCCGTCGGAAACCCGATGGACATAGCCGTCGCGCGTCCGCTTGCCCAGGGCGACACGCCCTTGGAGGGTTTCCGAAATCGGCAGATCGAACGCGCCAAACACTTCCTGAAGATTGTCATCGCCGATGCCGGCGCGGAACGTGTTGCCGGCGCCCGGTTTATTGGTCGCCAGCAGCACGGCGCCGCCGATCGTGTTGCGGCCGAAAAGCGTGCCCTGGGGACCACGAACGACCTGGACGCTGGCGATGTCGCGGAACTCCATCGCGCCGCCGACCGACCGGCCCATATAGACGTCATCGATGTAGAGGCCGACGCCAGGATCCACAGCGCCGGTGGCATCCGTCTGGCCAATGCCGCGAATAAAAACCTGGGCAGCCGAGTTGTTGCCAGTCAGCGTACCGTAGGTCGCGAACTGAAGATTGGGCGTCACCTTGCCGAGCTCGGTCGTTGCCTGGATCTGCTGGCGCTCCAGCGCCTTCGCGCTCAGGACAGTAATGGCGATCGGAGTATCCTGGAGCAGTTCTGTGCGTCGCCGCGCCGTGACGACAATGGTTTCGTCATCCGCACCGGCAGACGGCGCTTGTGCCGTGCTCTGCGCAAAGGCTTCGGAATAAAGGAATGGCAGGCACGACACGGCGATCGCCGCCAGTCCCGCCTTGTGAAACCGGCGCGTCCATACCCGGCCATTTTCATGGTGATGCATCTCTTACTCCCTTTTTATGCCGCATATTAGTTATGCGAATTATTTAGTATTCATCATACCTAACTCCGTTCCGGGAGCATCGTCAAACCAAATGACAATGTTATTTCCGGCTGTTGCAGGCACGACACACGTATAAGGTGAGCAGATACAGGTATATTTCCGGCGGCTCGACTGCCGCAGCCGTTACGTACCGCCGGGATGCATACCGCTGCGGTCTATGGACGGCGACGCTGGGCTATCGTTGAAAAAATGTTGGCTGTGATGCCAGAGCGAGGAAGGCGGGCTTTGCTTCCGCGCTTTGTAAACCTAATCCACAGGGTCAAACGCGCACCCGCGGAACGCCCGCCGCACGCCATTGTTCGTTCTACTTCGATATCGGCAGGTCGATACGTGATGCGTCCTTCCCGCCGTGAAAGACCGTGATCACCGGCGGAGGCGTCAATTGAATGTCTTTTAAATTGCGCTGACGCGGGTCGGCGCCCGCAACGGTTAGTCGTAGCTGCGCGCCGGCAGGAATAACTCGCGACACCGGCGTCAGGGCGATCGAAACCTTTGCTTTTTCGCCCGCGGCGATCGGCAGGATATCGCCCGACCTGCCTGAATGCCACGGCAGCCCTAGAGTGTCGTACGGCGCCTTGGACTGTTTGCGGTGTGACAGCTTGAGGCGGCCGAAGGAAATGACCTCGGCCTTGCCGGCCGCGTCGATCTGATCGACATAAACGAACAGGTCTGCATCCGGTTGGCTTGTCGCCACGGTCAGGTTCGCAACCGGAAACCCAACAAGCTTCAAGGGCGCGGTGAGTGGCGCGCCCGTATAGCTCAGGCCGTGCTTATCCATGGGCTGGGGCCAGAAGGCAAAATATTCGGGCGGCGGCAGGTTATAATCGACGGTGAAGGCGTTGCTGCCCTTCTGTCCTGCGCTTGCACTCAAACCGGAGCCGGCGTTTAGACGCAGGGTAAGCGGAGACGCCTTCTCGCCCGGCAGGGTGTCGGACTGGACGTATTTGCCCTCGCCATCAAGCCCCTCGACCCAATAGGTGACGCGCGGCGCCTTCTCAATGCCGTTGTCGACACCCTTGAGGTAGTGGTCGAAGTAGCGAGTAATTTCGCCTGCAAAATCGAATTCTTTCGGCGGCACGCAGTGCCCTCCCGGCCCACCCAGGAACTTACTGTCCAGATTGGCGGCAGCCAGGATCGTCTGGCCGGTCGGCTCATCCTGCCAGTTACCCCAGAAGTAGGTCGCAATCCCGGCTTTGCGGATCGCATCGAGATAATTGTAGACGCCGACCTCTTCCCAGTAGGCGTTGCCGGTGAAATTCGAGATGCTGTCGCGGTAGGGCATGCCGTACCACAGCGGCCCCATAGGTGTGTTACGCGCGTGCTCGGCAACAGCCTGGCGCAGCAGGCTGCCGTCCGTATCGGCATCGACGGGCAGGCTGGCCAGGTCCACGGACGCCGGCTCGTCCGGCCGTGTATTGAATTGCGCTGTAATGCCGCCGGCGCGGACGAAGTTATATTTGTCGAGGTCGGACGCGCCAATGAAGACAGCCTTAAGCGAAGGTGGCGCGGTACTTGCCGTATGGAAGGTCGTGCCGCCGTAGTACGAGCAGCCGATCATGCCGACAGCGCCGGTTGAAAACGGCTGGCGGGCCAGCCATTCGACGAGGTCGTGTCCGTCCTGTGCTTCGGTGCGGTCCTGAAAGCCGCGCCGGGAACCAAAGGACGCGCCCTTGCCGCGGATATCAGCGACCGCAATGACGTAGCCGGCGCGCAAAAGGGACTGCAGGCCCAGATTGTCGTCCAGCGCCGTCTCATTCACCTTCCCTTTGTCGTCCTTGAAGCGCGCGCGATAGGGCGTGAAGACAAAGACGACCGGCTTGGGCTCAGCGATCGCCTGGCCGCCGACGGCGGGGCGGTAGATATTGACCGCCAGCCGCGTGCCGTCGCGCACCGGAACGTAAAGCGATTGCCGCTGATAATCTGCCTGCGTATCTGCCGCTGCGCTGAGGGCCGTTCCTGCCAGAACGATGGCCATAAATGTCGCCCAACTCGACCAAGGCGACTTCTGCGGACGACCTTTTTTCATGCGCATTCCCACCCTGTTGTTTCTTGTCACGGCCGCCTGGCGCGTACGGGTTGCTTGCGTACAGAGTTACCGTCATCGATGATATTGTCAACAATAATAGGTATAATTAATAACATTTTGGATTATAGATGGTCGCACTTCGACACTAGCTTCTGATACTGGACCGCCCTTGACCGACCGCCGCGCAGAACCCTTGCCATTCCCGGAATTCGTTGCGCTGGTATCATGCCTTATGGCGATGACGGCACTGGGCATTGACGCCATGCTGCCGGCCCTGCCACAGATCGGCCAATCCCTTGATGTCCGCAACCCCAACCACCTCCAAGGGGTCGTGGCGATTTTCTTCTTTGGCCACGGTCTTGGCCAACTGGTGTTTGGCGTGCTCTCCGACTGGCTGGGGCGCAAACGCATGCTTCTTGTCGGCATCGGCCTGTTCGCCCTTCTCATGGCGGCGACCGCCTTTGCGACGTCCTTGCCGTTTCTACTTGCGCTACGCCTGCTCCAAGGCATGTGCGCGGCTTCAGCCAGTGTGGTGACCCGGGCTGTCATTCGCGACCTTTACACCGGTAACCGCATGGCACGGGTCATGTCGACCAGCTACGTCATCTTTCTCGCCGTACCCATTTTGGCTCCCAGCCTCGGACAACTGGTGTTGCTGGCCCTGCCATGGCAGGCCATATTTCTCCTCATAGCCGTCCTGGCGACAGCAATCTGTGCCTGGATGTGGATACGCCTGCCGGAGACCCACGCCCTGGAAAACAGGCATCGCCCGAACCTCAGGCGCCTCCGCAGCGTCGGGGTGTCTGTCCTGACCCAACCGATAAGCGTCGTCTATACCCTGGCCGTAGGCTGCATGCTGGCCACCATGCTGATCTACGTGTCACTGATGCCGCAGATTTTCCACGACGTCTTCGCCAGGCCGCAATGGCTGGCGCCCGTCTTTGCCATATGTGCCTTGGGAATGGCCGCCGGTTCGGTTTTCAACGCCAGCCTGGTCGAGCGCCTGGGTGTGCGGAGGATATCGCATACCGCTCTGCTCTGCTTCATCCTGATCAGCTTCGCACACGCGCTGTGGACCATGACCGGCCATGAAACCCTGTTTAGCTTTATCGTCCTTCAGGGCCTGACCATGATGGCGATGAGTATGTGCACGGCCAACTTCAACGCCTTGTCTATGGAGCCCAATGGCGCCGTCGCCGGCACGGCTGCGTCGCTGCAGGGCGTTGTCACGGCCATGCTCGGCTCCAGCTTGGCGGGCTTTGTCGGCCAGCACTGGACGGGAAACGTGGCCCTGTTGCCCTTGAGCGCCTGCCTGTGCAGCGTGGCGGCCCTAGGGTTTATCCTTTGCGGCGACCGAAACCGGCTGCTGCGCCCCTGATTGCGTTTAAAATTCAGCCTGGATTTCCACGCGCCGCAGGGACGGGTCCGCCAAGTTGCCGGCGGCGGGATCAACGACCGGCTTGGGCCGCCCCGAAGCCCTGACGATAATCTGTTTGGGATCAATCCCTACCCGCGTCAGCCACAATGCTGTGCGTTCAGCCCGCGCTTTGGCCACGCTCTTGTCTTCATGGATAGGTTGTCCGGACACAGTCTCCGTACGGGTCGCGGCATAGCCGGTGATAATAATCCGCCTTGGCTTGGCGGCCACCAGCCATCGCGCGGCTTCGTCCATGTAGAAATCCGTCGACTGGTAGGTGAAAAAGGCGCTGCCGTGCTCGAAATACAGGCGGAAGGTCCGCGCGGTAAACGGGCCCATGACCGGGTCGGCGGGCAGATATAGCGGTTTGAACACCGTCCGCGGCAAGGCGAACTTGCGCCCCTTATATCCTTCCGCTGGCAGGATGCGGCCTACGCACGTCATCTCGTCCAGCACCGAAACCCTGACCGGGTCCATGATGACGCCCCCGCAGGCGTCCGCGCCCGTGGATACCCGCCCCTCGACCAGCACGCCATGCCGCCAGTCCGGCAATGCCGAGGCGCCGGAAACGTCGTAGGTCACGCCACTGGCCGGATCGCGCACCAGCCAGCAGCCGGATTTGCGTCCCTGGTCGGTGTCGCGATACATCGGACAGGCGACGAAACGCACCTCCTGGGC
>CAMLPZ010000081.1 GCA_946482045.1 uncultured Asticcacaulis sp. | reverse complement strand
GGCGCCCTTGCCTCGCTGCAGGCGGGTCGGAATATTTCAATGAAGACCTTAAGCGGTCAGAGCTTCCGCACCGATTCCCGCTCAATCAATGTGAATGGCAACTCGCGGACAATGCTGCTGAACGGCGGCGCATCTTCGTCGGCATTATTGCGCTCGAGCAGGATATCCGCCGCAGCAAAGGCCATGTCGGTCACCGGCTGGCGGATGGTCGTCAGGTGCGGCCAGATCAGCTCGCAGCCCGGCGTGTCGTCGAAACCGACGATCGACAGGTCGTCCGGGATGTGGATGCCAAGGCGCTGGGCCACGCTCATCAGGCCGAACGCCATATCGTCATTTGAGGAGAAGATAGCTGTCGGCCTCGCCTGCCCCTCCGCAAAGAAGGCATGGCCGACGTCGACGCCGGATTCGAAGCTGAAATAGCCCTGCTTGATCCATTCGGCACGCGGCTCGATGCCGGCGTCGCGCATGGCGGCCATGAACCCCTTGTAGCGCAGATGCGTACCGCCGTGTTCCGGATGGCCCATGATGAAGCCGATATCGCGATGACCCATCTTCAGCAGGTACTGCGTCATTTCATAAGCGGCGCGCGCCTCGTCCATGCGAACCGTGGCCGTGCGGCCGGGATAAAGAAACGGCGCAATGCGGACATAGGGCACATTGGCGGCCTCGACCGTCTGAAGCACTACAGCCATGTCACACAAAGGCGGGGTCAGGATGACGCCGTCGAGACGGATGGTCGACAACAGATTGGCGATCGACTTTTCGACCTCTCCGCCCGTCAGGTCCTGCGGTTCGGCCAGCAGGTGGTAGTTGCTTTCGCGGCAGCGCTTCACGACACCCTGGTGCATCTCCATGATGTAGGTCGGCACTGGGTTGTGATAGAGCAGGCCCAGCAGGAAACTGCGCGCGCCGGCCAGCGACCGGGCCAGCAGATTCGGACGGTAATGCAGGACATCGGCGGCCTGCTTGACCTTGGCGCGCGTTTCTTCGCGGACATTAGGCTCATCATTCATGACACGGGACACGGTCTTGATCGATACGCCGGCCAGCCGCGCCACGTCATTGATGGTCGAAACGGCACCCGCAATGCCCGGAACGGGCACCGTGCCTTCCGGGAGAGCCTTGGTTTGATTCACTGAATGCCGTTCCAATATCCGCCGATTACTGGCAAAAGTTTCTTCACCTGTGCAAATTTGTCAATAGCATGGGTATCTGGAAACACTTTCCACCCTGCTTTAGAGCGATATGGCGAAAAGTGTAAGCGGTTTTCGCCTTAAATATCGCGACAAAACAAAAACTTAGATCGGTGTGATGTTTCCATCTAAATCATATCGATCTAATCTTATTTGTCGCGCAACACGCGAAGAGAAAATGCCTTCGCAAGTCTTAAGGTTTATTTGCCAAAGGTCGAGACGGCCTCGGCGGCCAGACGGGTGATTTCCGTCCAGTTGCCCTCTTCCATCGCCTTGGCCGGCGCGACCCACGATCCGCCGACGCACAGCACATTCGGCAGGGCCAGGAAATCGGCCGCATTCTTAACGTCGATGCCGCCGGTCGGGCAGAATTTCGCCTGGGGCAGCGGACCGCCTATGCCCTTGAGATAGTTGACGCCGCCAGCCGGTACGGCCGGAAAGAACTTAAGATAGGTGTAGTCCCATTCCATGGCTCGCATAACTTCGGACGACGTCGCCACGCCCGGCAGCAGTGGCAGCGAATCCTGGTGCGCAAGGTCTTTGGTCAGGCCCGGCGACACGGCGAACTTCGCTCCCGCCTTGGCGGCCTTTTCAGCGTCCTTGGGCGTCAGCACCGTGCCGGCGCCGACAACCGCGTCCGGGCATTCCTGGCTGATCAGCTTGATGGCATCGAGCGCGCAGTCCGTACGCAGCGTGATCTCCAGCACCTTGATGCCGCCATTGATCAGCGACTGGGCCAGCGGAACGGCATGTTCGATCTTAGAGATGACCATAACCGGCAGCACAGGGCCCATGGTCATATACTTCTGGACTTTATGGTTCTGGGACATGGTCGCTTCCTCAATATTAAACGTGTCGTTATTTCCCTCCCCGTTTACGGGGTAGAGCGCCAGTGAAAGTATAGCTTTCGCCAGCGATAGGCACCACGAAGTGGTGGGAGGGGGATTACCCGCTCCGATAGTTCCTGTGGCCTTCCCCCTTCCGACATCGCCTCCGGCGATGCCACCTTCCCCGTAAACGGGGAAGGAAAAATAAGGAAGGCTAGCCTGTTATTTCGTGATCCGTCAGCGCATTTGCCGAACCCAGCAAGGCCGCATACGGATGGATGATAATGCGTGACGGGATGGCGGACACCAGATGCACCATCGGCTGCTTGGCCTCCATGCGCGCCCGGAAACGGAGTTCGTCGATATGCTTGATCAGGCGTGGGGCGATGCCGCCGGCCATGAACATGCCCGACGTCGCGCCGTGCGCCAGGGCCAGGTCACCACAGACGCTGGCCATGATGTCCAGGAATGCCTCGACCGTATAACGGCTGCCCGTGGCGTCCTCGCCTTCCAGATGGGTGATCTGGGCCGGCGTCAAAGGCTCGCAGCCTTCGCCCCGGATCGAGCAGATCGCCTGATAGAGGTTGACCAGGCCCGGACCGGACAGCAGCATCTCGACCGTGACGCGGCCATACTTCTTGCGCAAGAAACGCTGGATTTCCGCCTCGTAGTCATTGACGGGCGCCCAGCTGATATGGCCGCTTTCGGTCGACAGGCAGTACGGGCCGTAAGGACCGCCGACCAGCACCGAGGCGCCAAAGCCCGTCCCTGCGCCC
The DNA here is from genome assembly GCA_946482045.1 of uncultured Asticcacaulis sp. The sequence continues at coordinate 11,856 of CAMLPZ010000081.1, read as the reverse complement.
ATGACGGCGTGGACATTGCCAAATCCTTGCGTCACCGGCCCGATCGTCTTGACGTCCTGGTCCGACAGGTGCGGTAGGGCATAGGCCAGACCGGCATAGTCGTTGATCAGGCGAGCTTTCGGCGCACCGACGGATTGGGCCAGCAGCCGTTCCTCGATGACCCAGCTGAGATTGGTGAACTTGATCCGGCCGTCCTTGACAGGACCGGCGACGGCCACGCAGGCATAATCGAGCGCCGGGCGGCCGCCAATCATGCCAAAATAGGCCTTGAGCGCCTCATAGACGTCCGGATAGTCGCCGCATTCCAGCGACTTGAAATTGGACAGGGTCGTCTTGCCGTCCATCCGTTCGGCCACGGCGAAGCGCGCATTGGTGCCGCCGATGTCGCCGACCAGACCACGCAGCGTGCGGCCGGAAATTCCTGATTGAGCTGTCATTACCTTACCAAAAGACGGCACCGCCCGCGTCGGCTGGCCCCACGACGCGGCGCATATGCGCAAAAAGTTCCCGACCTACACCGTCGGCTTCTTTTGGCCGTTCAGCGTTTTGTCTTTGTGCAAACTCGGCGGCATCTCCGAGGTAATCTACTGTTCCGGCGACGCAGTCGACCCGGATAAGGTCGCCGGTCTTGAGCTTCGCGATCGGCCCGCCGTCCACCGCTTCGGGTGTCAGATGGATCGCCGCGGTCACCTTGCCCGACGCGCCCGACATGCGGCCGTCCGAGAGCAGCGCGACCTTGCGGCCCTGATCCAGGATGGACGACAATGACGGCGTCAGCGAATGCAGCTCTGGCATCCCGTTGGCTTTTGGCCCCTGGAACCGGACCACGCAAACGAAATCGCCTTCCGGCAGTTGTTTGGCCTTAAAGGCAGCCAGGAAGTCGTCCTGATCGTCGAATACCACGCACGGGCCCTCGACGATCTGGTGCTCCGGCTTGACGGCCGAGGTCTTGGTGACCGAGCGGCCGAGATTGCCCTTCAGTTCGCGCAAGCCCCCTTCGGGCTGGAATGGATTGGACAGCGGACGCACCACTGCCTCGTCGAGGCTGTGCTCCGGCACCGGGCGCCAGGTCAGCACGCCTTCGTCCAGGAAGGGTTCGGTGGCGTATTGGCTCAAACCATGCCCCCAGATGGTTTCAACATCTTCGTGCAGCAGGCCACCCGACAGCAGTTCGCGAATGACGAAACCGACGCCGCCGGCAGCGTGGAAATGGTTCACATCGGCCGAACCGTTCGGATAGACGCGCGCCAGCAAAGGGACCACGCGCGACAGCTGGTCCATGTCTTCCCAGGTCAGGATGACGCCGGCCGCCCGCGCCATGGCTGGCAGGTGCAGGGTGTGGTTGGTCGACCCGCCGGTGGCCAGCAGACCGACAGCGGCATTGATAAACGCCTTTTCCGTCAGGACGTCGGCCAGGCGCTTCGGGTTCTTGCTGTTTTCGGCCGTCTTGGCGGCGCGCTCGGTGGCGGCGGCCGTCAGGGCTTCGCGCAGCGGCGTGTTGGGGTGCACAAAGGCAGCGCCCGGCACGTGCAGGCCCATCATCTCCATCATCATCTGGTTGGAGTTGGCCGTACCGTAGAAGGTGCAGGTCCCTGCGGCATGGTAGGACGCCATTTCGGCAGCCAGCAGCGCATCGCGGCCGACTTCACCGAGGGCATACATGGTGCGGATCTTGGCCTTCTCCGGGTTCGGCAGGCCCGACGACATCGGGCCGCCCGGCACGAAGATGACCGGCAGGTGCGCGAACGACAGGGCGCCGATAACCAGGCCCGGCACGATCTTGTCGCAGATACCGAGCATCAGGGCGGCGTCGAAGGCATCGTGGCTGAGTGAGATCGCGGTCGCCATGGCGATGACGTCGCGCGAAAACAGCGACAGCTCCATGCCCGGACGGCCTTGCGTGACGCCGTCGCACATGGCCGGCACGCCGCCGGCGACCTGGACAGTCGCGCCGACCTTGCGGGCGGCGACACGGATCTTGTCCGGATAGTCGTGATAGGGCTGATGCGCCGACAGCATGTCATTGTACGAGGTCACGACACCGATATTTGGCACGGCGTCGAGCGCCTGTTGCAGCTTGTCCGTATCCGAAGATGCCGCCACGACGTGCGCATAGTTGGCGCAGGAAAGCTTCTTGCGGCGTGGCTCGTCCGACTTATAGCGGTCGGTGCGGCTCATGAATTCGGCGCGCAGGTCTTTCGAGCGTTCGATGACGCGCTGGGTGACTTCGGCGAGGACGGGATGCAATTCAGCCATGATGATGCCTCAGGGCGCCCAGACGAATTCGACGGCGACCGGACATTGTGCCAGGAAGGCGCCGATGGGCGATGTATAGGGATCGGTCGACAAGGCGGCGGACTTCAGCACGTCCAGCTTGGTCTGACCGGTGATATAGAACAGGATACGGCGCGACTCATTGATCGCCGGCACCGTCAGGGTGATGCGCGGCAGCTTGGGTTCCAGTTCGGTCGTCGAGGCCGACACCGGCAGGACCAGGGCGTCGGTATTGTAAACGACGCCGTTGATCGCATGGCCAGGAAAGATCGACGCATAGTGCGCATCCGGCCCCATGCCCATCAAAGCGAAGTCGAACACCGGCGGCTCACCGCCGCCCAGTTCCCGCAGTTTCGCCTCGGCCTTGGCGGCGCAGGCATACTGGTCGTCGATATCCTGGATGAGCGAGATCAACTCCATGGCGCCCGGCCCGATAACTGTGGTCAGCGCCTCGCGCATCATGCGCGTGTTGGAAGCGGCGTCATCGGTCGGCACGAAGCGCTCGTCGACCTGGAACAGCTTAACCTTGTCCCAATCGATGTCTTCGGTGACCAGCTTTTCATAGATCGGTTTGGGGGTCGTACCGCCGCAGCCAAGCCAGATGGCCTTGCCACGCTGGGCGATCGCGTCACGCAGCGACTTGGCGATGTTTGGCGCGATCCACGCCCCGGCTTCCGCCGCGCTGTCGAAGCAGCGCACCGCGACGGGCCCCTTGGCGCCGTCGAAGGTGATCATGTGGCCCTGCCCGTCCACCCTTCAATCGTTCCAGGTGCGGCCGTCACGGTCGAGCAGCGTATAGGCGCTGACCGGGCCGTAGGTGCCGGCGGGATAGGTTTGCGGCTTGGGATAGGCCTGTTTCCACGCTTCGGAAATGCCGTCAACCCACGCCCAGGCGGCCTCGACCTCGTCGCGGCGGACGAACTGGGCGTTGTTGCCGTTCAGGGCGTCCAGGATCAGGCGCTCATAGGCGATGCGGCGGCGGGAGGGTTTATTTCCATTGCCGTCGAAGGCGTTGATCAGCGACAGCGACAGGTCTAGCGATTGCAGGCGCATGCCCTCGGCGGTCAGGCCCGGCGACTTGTTCATGATCGACAGCTTGATGTCTTCGTCGGGCTGCAGGCGGATCGTCAAGCGGTTGGCCTTGTCCTCGCCGCCGAAGATCGAGTGCGGCAGGGCCTTGAACTGGATGACGATTTCCGTCGCGCGCGACGGCAGACACTTGCCGGTCCGAAGATAGAAGGGGGTGCCGGCCCAGCGCCAGTTCTGGACTTCGGCCTTAACCGCCACATAGGTTTCGGTGCCCGACGGTGAGCCCTTTTCCGCCTCGTAGCCGCGAATGGCGCCGCCGTCGGCAAAGCCCGGGCCGTACTGGCCGCGCGCGGTCACCTGGGTAACGTTCGAAGCGTCGATGGGCTTCAGTGAGCGCAGCACCTTGACCTTCTCGTCGCGCAGAGCGTCCGACGACAGGCCAGCCGGCGGCTCCATGGCCGTCAGGCAGAGCAGTTGCAACAGGTGGTTCTGCAACATGTCGCGAAGCGCACCGTATTCGTCGTAATAGCCCAGGCGCTCGCCCGTGCCGACGGTTTCGGCGATGGTGATCTGGACGTGGTCGATCGACTGGGCATTCCACAGCGGCTCGAACACCGTATTGCCGAAGCGCAACGCGATCAGGTTCTGGACGGTTTCCTTGCCCAGATAGTGGTCGATGCGGAAGGTGCGGTCTTCGGAGAAGGCGTGGGCGACCGAGTCGTTGATGATCTTAGACGTTTCAAGATCGCGGCCGATCGGCTTCTCGATCACGACGCGGTTGGGCGCCTTGTTGAGGCCGGCGCGCTCGATATGCTCGCAGATCGGCTTGAACAGGGTCGGCGACACGGAAAGGAAATAAACGATGTCGAGCGCGTCGACATTGCCCAGTTCGGCCTTCAGCTTCGAGCCCCAGTCATCCTTGGCGGCGTCGAGCGCGACGTGAACGATGCGCTTGCGGAAGCGCGGGAGGGTATCGGGTTCCAGGTCGGCGCCAATGCGCTTCTGCACCGCATTACCGATACGGTCGACGCAGACCTCGGTGCCACAGTCCTCGCGGGCCACTGAAATGATACGGAGGTCATCGGCCAGGTAACCGTCCTGGTCGAGCATAGCCAGGGACGGCCACAGCATCCGCATGGCCAGGTCGCCGGTGCCGCCGACAAGGACAAAGACCTGCTGCCGCGCGCTGGAAGATATCGCCATCTAAACCGTTCCCTGATTGACCGTCTTCGCTTCCGTCAGCCAGAGGCCGCAAAAACTCATGACAGCGCTGTCGTATACCACATCCTGCGGCAGAGTCTCTGCCGTGGACGCATAATGTCCGACGCCATCCACGCGGCGTCCTGAAGTCCCATATAGAGGAACTTGGCCTTACGAAACAAGGCCTTTACATAATTGTTAGCGCTAACGAGAAAAATGAATTGAACCCCCTCTCCCCGTTTACGGGGAGAGGGCTGGGGTGAGGGGCAAACTGGACGGTGCCGAGTGAGCAGGAACTGCCGCCAAGGCTTACTTTGTCTCAGTTTGACAATCCGCACCGGATATAGCGGCGGCAGAATTAACCGGTATTCCGCAGTGCCGCCGAGATGCCGTTGACCGTCAATTGCGCCGCCAACTGCACCAGTTTGTGATCGTTACCACCGCGCAGGCGGCCGATCAAGTGCACCTGAAGACGGTTCAGCGCGTCCAAAACCGGCTTCGAACGTTCGATCTGGCCCCGCAGGCGTTCGTGCGTCGACAGAAGCGTTGAAGCGCCGCGAATACGCAGAATCAGTGCTACGGTGTCGTCGAATTCGCTGCGAATCTTGCCGAAGATACGTTTCGCTTCTTCCGGCTCCGTCGCCAGCGCCACGTAGGACTCAGCCACCCCCATATCAGCCTTGGCCATGCCCATCTCCATATTGGCCAGGAAGACGTCGAAGAAGTCCCACTTGACCATCTCCTGCAGTTCGGTGTCGCTGACACCGGCTTCACGGACACCGGCGGCAAAGCCGTACCAGCCCGGCAGCATGAGGCGCGACTGCGACCAGGAGAACACCCACGGAATGGCACGCAGGTCCTCGATCTTGCCCGAGGCGGTACGCGAGGCGGGACGAGAACCGATCTTCAATCCAGAAATTTCCGAGATCGGCGTCACCGAGCGGAAAAACGCGAGGAAATGCGGATCGTCATAGACAAGGCCGCGATAGGCCTTGAACGAAGCCTCGCAGATCCGGTCCATGATTGGGGTGAAGCGCGCCTCCATTTCGCTGTCGCCGGCCGGACGCATCGAGTGGCCGTTTGGCTTGGACGCCAGGAAGGTCGCGGCGGCAAAGGCGTCCAGCGTCTTTTGCGCCACAAGCGGATTGCCGAACTTGCGCGCGATCATCTCGCCCTGTTCGGTGACGCGGATCTGGCCGCCGACGGTGCCTTCCGGCTGGGCCAGGATGGCTTCGAAGGCCGGCCCGCCCCCTCGCCCGACGCTGCCGCCGCGGCCATGGAACAGGCGCAGTTGCACCTTACTGTCGTCGCAGACCGCCTTGACCGCCTTCGAGCCCTTGTGCAGTGACCAGCGCGAGGCCGTATAACCGCCGTCCTTGTTCGAGTCGGAATAGCCCAGCATGACTTCCTGGATCAGCGGCCGCCCCATCAGCGAGCGGACGGCGTAGTTGCCAAGCCACTTCTTCATGATGTCGGGTGCGGCTTCCAGGTCGCCGATCGTCTCGAACAGGGGGGAAATCTTGATCATGGTGTGCGGCTGCGGACCGCCGCGCACCAGGCCGGCCTGCTTGAGCAGGACCAGAGGCTCGAGAATGTCGGACACCGACGCCGCCTTGGAAATGATGTAGGCGCCGAAGGCCTCCGGCCCGAAGGTCTTGATCAGGCCGGCCGCCGCATCGATAATCTTCAGCTCGCGGCGCGTCTCGTCGGAATAGCGCGCATAGGGCCAGCGTAAAATTCGGTCATTGGTCAACTCCGCCAGCAGCAGCGAACAACGCTCGCTTTCCGACATGCCGAGATAGTCGACCAGTTCCGACGACTGAGTGAACAGCTCAGCGACGACGCGTTCATGGACGTCCGAATTCTGGCGGAGGTCGATGGCCAGCAGGTGGAAACCGCAGCTACGTGCGATGCGAATCAGGCTTTTCAGCGTCTTGCCGACCATTCGCTTGCCGCCGTGCTCGGCGATCGAGTCGCAGAGGACCTTGAGGTCCTTGATGAAGGCTTCGCAGGATTCGTATGGCGGCGCCGCGACGTTGCCGCGGCGGTCGTCCTCGTCGAGGATCAGATTACGGGTCCGCACCAGCCGGTCCTTGATCCAGGCGATGGCGCGGCGGTAAGGCTCGTCAACACGATGGATATTGCCGTCCATCGACTTGCGCGACATTTCGAGCAGCGATTCCGATACCTTGGTCAGTTCGTCCGACAGGGTCAGCTCGGTGTCGAGCTGCTCCAGCTGCGCGAAATAGAAGCGGAAGGCCAAGCGCGCCTGCTGCTTGATGGCGTAGTTGAGCGTCACGTCATCGACGTGCGGGTGACCGTCGCGGTCACCGCCAATCCAGGTGCCAAGCTTCAGCACGCTCGGCAAGGCGTACTCGATGTCAAGATTGCGGCCCCATTCGCTATACAGCGCCACGAGCGCGGGCAGGATGGAACGTTCGACGTGGCCCAGCAAGTTGTTGATCTCATCCTTGACCGTGATCCGCTCCGGGCGGTTCAGCCGCGTGTTCCACAAAAGCGCGATGGCGCGGTAAAGCTCGTCCTCGATGGTCTTTTTGTCGGCATTGCCGGCCTTTTCGTAGGCCTGCAACAGCTGGGTAATCTCGGCTTCGCGCATGGTAACACTGGCGCGGCGCATCTCGGTCGGGTGAGCGGTAAAGACCGGAGATGCCAGAATACCCGCCAGCAGGGTCTCGACCTCATCTTGAGTCATGCCTTCGCCTTTGGCCGAAGCCACGGCATTGGTCAGGGTCGTCGCCTGGCGCGAACCGTCCGACGCAGTGAACTTGTCGACCGTCTTCAACTGGTCGACGTCCTCGGAAATCACCTGGAGGGTCGACAGGCAGGTCATGATGCGCGCGGCGTGCGCGGCTTCGGATTCGGTCAGGGCCGCCAAATCGCACTTGCCGGCAATCAGTCGGTCGATCAGGTCTAGGATATGGTCGCGGCCGAAATCGCGCACCGCCTCATGCAGCAAGCCGTCCAAAAGCGCGATATGATGCCTTACGGGATCTAGAGAAGTGTTATCCATGGCATCCGCCTCCACACACCAACCAAATCCAGATTAGCGGGAAATTTGTGCACTGCAAAGCAGTCCGTCCGACGCCGGATGAGTGACGTTGGACAGGTAGCGATAACAGTCTAGTCAAAACAAGATGTTGGATTGTGAAAAATTTTCCTGAAATTTTTTCACCTTGCGAAATATGTTGCTCACGCAACTACAGCTATCCGGGTACCGTTCCTTTGCCATTTCTAAAGCTTTCTGGTCTAGAACCTACCGATAGCCTGAACGAAAACAGGGTTTCCAATGGCAAAAGCCACCTTCCACCGCCATCAGCGGGTCTATGTCGAACCGGTCGGTACCTGGGCCGTGATCGACAAGGTCAATCCCGTCTGGGTCAAGGGTTTCGATGAACCTGTCCGCGTCACCTACGACTGCGGTCTGGGGCGCGATTTCTCGGCGGAGGAACTGACGGCCGATACCCGTGCCAATGAGTCATCGGATAAGGAGCCGGGCGTAGGCCATTGGCGCCTGATGCGCGCGCGCAACAAGTGGCAGAGCCCCGAAGAAAGCCGTCACCACCCCTTCCCCGGCACCTACCCGGTCGTCGTCACCGACGTGAATGATTGGGGCGGCTGGCGTGTTCCCGGCGCCGAATATGAGCGCGATCCTGACCTGATCGAAATGCAGGCCCGCCTGATCGCTGCGGCGCCGGCGCTTTACAAGATCGCGAAGGACCTGCGCGATTACGTCCGCCAGAATACCGACGTCGACGATGATGTCATTACGCTGGCCAAACGCGCCGAACAGCTGCGCAAGATCATTGATGGTGATGCCGTGACAGCCGCAAGGCAAGCGACAGCTTAAAGCCTTTCTTACTTTATCCCACAGCAAAACAATTGCCGCGGCCTGCAATCTTTGAAATGAGTCCCTAAATCGACTCGTAAGATCAAGATTGCAGGACCGCCCCATGCGCACCGACACGCCCCAGCCCGTTCGTCTCAGCGACTATAAGGCGCCGGAATTCCGCATTCCCGAAGTCGACTTGGACTTCGCCCTGGCGCCGGAGACTACGCGGGTCAAGGCGAAGCTGACGCTGGAGCGCCAGGCGCCCGGCCCGCTGGTCCTGATGGGCGAGCGCCTGAAGCTGATCAGCGTGTCGATCGACGGCAAGGCTCTTAATGACGCCGACTACCGGGTCACGGCCGAAACACTGACCATTGGCAACGTCCCGGATCGTTTCACGCTGGAGACCGAGGTCGAGATCAATCCGTCGGACAACAAGACGCTGGAAGGTCTCTATATGTCCTCCGGCCGCTATGCCACCCAGTGCGAAGCCGAGGGCTTCCGCAAGATCACCTACTTCCTCGACCGTCCCGACGTGCTGTCGAAATACAGTGTCCGTGTCGAGGCGCCGAAAGACAAATTTCCGTACCTGCTGTCAAACGGCAATCTGGTCCGGACGGGCGACCTGCCCGAAGGCCGGCATTACGCGCAATGGGAAGACCCTTTCTTCAAGCCCTGCTACCTGTTCGCCCTGGTGGCCGGAGAACTCGACGTCCTGGAAGACACCTTCACGACGATGTCCGGCCGTAGCGTCGAGCTTAAAATCTACGTCGATACCGGCATGAAGGCGCGCGCTGAATACGCCATGGATGCGCTGAAGCGCTCGATGAAATGGGACGAGGACGTCTATGGCCGCGAATACGACCTCGACCTGTTCATGATCGTCGCGGTGCGCGACTTCAACTTCGGCGCCATGGAAAACAAGGGCTTGAACATCTTCAATGCCTCGCTGCTGCTGGCCGATCCGGCGACCGCCACCGACCTCGACTATGAGCGCATCGAAAGCGTTATCGCCCACGAATACTTCCACAACTGGTCGGGCAACCGCGTCACCTGCCGCGACTGGTTCCAGCTGTGCCTGAAGGAAGGCCTGACCGTCTTCCGTGACCAGGGTTTTTCCGGCGACATGCGCGGTCACGCGGTGGCCCGCATCAAGGACGTCAAGGCGCTGCGCGCCCGCCAGTTCCCGGAGGATTCCGGACCGCTGGCCCACCCTGTCCGTCCATCGTCCTACGTCAAGATCGACAACTTTTATACGGCGACGATCTACGAAAAGGGCGCCGAAATCGTCGGCATGCTCAGAACCTATGTCGGACCGGAGTCCTACCGCAAGGCGCTCGACCACTACTTCGAGACCAATGACGGCACGGCCGCCACGCTCGAAGACTTCCTGAAGAGTTTCGAAGCCGTCACCGGCGAGGACTTCTCGCCTTGGCTGCAATGGTATGTCCAGGCCGGGACACCGCGTCTCGACATCACGCCGGTCTATGACGCGGCCGCCAAAACCCTGACGCTGAAACTGCGCCAGAAAACCCTGCCGACACCGGGTCAGCCGGATAAATCGCCGGTGCCGATCCCGGTGCGCTTCGGGCTTCTGACCACGCGCGGCGCGCCGATGACCTATAACGCCGGCACGGCCAGCGAGGGCCTTCATGTTCTGCGCCATGAGGCCGAAGACATCGTGCTGACCAGCGTTGCCGAACAGCCCGTCGTGTCCGCCTTACGCCACTTTTCGGCGCCCGTCATCCTGACGGTGGAAGAGCCGCGTGAGCACGCCTTTGCCCGTTTCAAAGGCGACGCCGACCCGTTCAACCGCTGGGAGGCAGCGCAAGGCCTGGCGCGCGCCATCATCCTCGATCCGGACGCCGCGCCGTCCCTGATCGACAGCTTCGCCGACGCGCTGAAGGCTTGCCTGGAAGACGACAGCCTGGAGCCGGCCTTCAAGGCGCTGATCATGGCCCTGCCGACCGAGGCGGACCTGGCGCAATCGATGAGCCCGATCGATCCCGCCTTTATTCACATGCGCCGAGCGGGTCTGAAAACGGCCCTGTCGAACAAGCTGAACCACCTGTTGCACGAGCTGTATAACGCGATCATTCCGCCGGTCGCCTTCAGCCCCGACGCAGAGGCCGCCGGCCTGCGTGCCTTGCGTAACGCGCTTCTGGACCTGATGCTGGCTGGTTATAACGACAGCCACAACAAGGAAGGCCTTGTAGCCTTGGCCGAGGCGCACTTTGTCAACGCCACCAATATGACCGACATGGTGGGCAGCATCTCCGCCCTGATGTACGTCCAGGGTCAGCCCTACCAAAAGGCGCTCGATGCCTTCTACGACCGTTTTAAGGCCGAGCCGCTGGTCATCGACAAATGGTTCGCCCTGCAATCCAGCTGCCCGCACCCGGCAACGCTGGAGCGCGTCCAGGCGTTGAAGTCCCACCCGGACTTCGACGCCCGGACGCCGAACCGGTGGCGTGCCCTGGTCCAGGCCTTCGCCGGCAATCAGAGCGTCTTTCACGATCCGTCGGGCGCGGGATATACGTTCCTGACCGACCAGGTGCTAATGGTTGACAGCTTCAATCCGATGACGGCGGCGCGTCTGATCGAACCGCTCAGCCGCTTCCGCTTCTATGCGGCGCCCTGGAACGGCCTGATGAAGGACGCCTTGCAGACCATCGCGAACACGCCGAATCTGTCCAAGAACGTCGGCGAACTGGCGACCAAGGCACTTGAAGACTAAGGACTCCGCCGCCAAAGACAGGGAAGGAATGGGTTATAAGTATATTGTTAACCCTTCCTAAGCCATTGGCCTTCATAGACTGTAAACCGCTGCGCCGCTGTCGCGCACTTGAGTCATTGGTTCAACGCGATATTGGCCGGAAGCCGCACATAGGTTTCGGTTAACGCTTAAAAGGACAGGATATTGGCAGGCCTCGAACGCGTCAGGTTCTTGGTGGTGGACGACAACGCCCACATGATCAATATCGTCAAAACGATCCTGCGCGGCTTCGGCGCAACTCAGATCTTCGAAGCCAAGGATGCGACCGACGCCTTTCACCGCCTCAAGCACGACTCGATCGATATCGTGGTGACTGATTACCAGATGGAAGTCCTCGACGGCATTGAATTCGTCAAACTGGTGCGCAACTCGTCCGACAGCCCGAACCGCTACGTCCCGATCATCATGCTGACGGCGCACTCGGAACGCTCGCGTGTCGTCGCCGCGCGCGACGCCGGCGCCAATGAATTCTGCTGCAAGCCGGTGACGGCGCAGGAGCTGTACCGCAAGGTCGTTGCCATCGTCGACTTCCCCCGCCCCTTCATCAAGACGAGCAGCTATTTCGGCCCGGATCGCCGCCGCCGCATCGATCCAAAATACGATGGTCCGGAACGGCGCGAAGGCTGGACGGCAGACCATCAGCCGCCGAACAACGGGCGCGGGGAAGCGTCCGACAGCTAAATTTCGCAACACCATTTGTGCTGCGACGGCGGTGGATAATCATACCGCA
>CAMLPZ010000080.1 GCA_946482045.1 uncultured Asticcacaulis sp. | reverse complement strand
GGCCGAGGGCTTGAGCAGCATGATAACGTCGTCAGGCGCATAGGTGCCCGAAAAGACGTCCGCGGGAGCGTCAATCAATCCAGACATTGTCCCTCACCACATGGGTCCAGAGCTGGGACCGCGTCGGCGTCATCGCGAAGTCGCACAGGTCCATGAAGCCGACATCGGACACGCTGTCGCCGATGCCGATCACCGGGGCGTCGGGCGCATCGAGACGCAGCTTGTCGATCAGGTAGCGCACGGCGTGGCGCTTATTTAGCCAGGCCGGGCAGTAGGCGAGATTGTTGCCATTGCGGTGTACCCGCCAGCCGACGGGCACAAGCGGCAGCAGGTCGCATTCGACTTCGGCCAGGACTTCGCCATGATCGTGGTTGCTCTTGATGGCGAAGAATTGCGGCATGCCGTTTTCCGCCGCGATCCAGTGCCGGAACGCGGCAGGATCGAGCTTAGCCGTCAGCGCCGTGTAGACTTCGCTGACGTCCTCGCTGTTGCGGGCTTCCGCTACCAACTGATCGTGCCAGTCCGGATCGATCTCGCCATCGTCGCGCAGGATCAGGCCGCCATTGCCGCAGATGGCCGGCGCCTGTTCGATATCGACGCGCGCCAGCACGTCGCGGCTGCGCGCCGTCACGGGTATAAGTTGACCGCCCCGCAGCCACTTCATCAGGTTCTGCTGCCGCACTGTTGCGTAGCCGCTGGGACTGCCGTCATCAAGCCGGCTCATCAGGCGCAGGCCGTCGGTGACACCTCCCGGGCACTTGCGGGCGGTCTGAAACAGGGTGTCGTCCAGGTCCGCGAGAATGATCGGCGCGGTCATTGGCCGTCTCCATAACGGCAGGCGATGACCTCGACCGGGATATCATAGCCCAGTTGCTTGAGCGCCGCGCGCGCCTCAGCGGCCTGATCCTTCACGATCTCGCTCATGATCAGTATCCGGTCCGGACGATGGCCGAGGATATTGTAGAGAAAACAGGGCGCTCCGCTGCCATAGGCGTCCGAAAACTTTGACGCGCTCTGCATAGCATGGCCCAGCAACGCCGGGCTGCGGGTAATGCACTGGACCGCGGCGATGGCGCCCTGTGCCTCAACCTCTTCCGCGGCCAGCAGCGCCTCGTAGGAATGTTCGCCCTCACCCAGCACCAGGATGCGCTCGCCGGCGGCGGCCTTGATCGGTTGGCGCACGGCGTGTTCCGGGCGGGTCAGCCCCGTGCGGCTGCGCATGCCCTTGGTGGGCGCACCACCGGCCTGATTGGTGCTTGCCGCCAACGCCGGCTGCGCCAACAGGGGCGCGGCCTGCCACTGCATGCTACCTGACAGGATGGCCCGCGCCTGGGTCGGGCGCGGCATGGCGTCGAGATAGGCGCCGCCGCCCCAGTCGGTAATGCAGCAGGTCTCGATCCGTTCGAGGTGTGGCATCACACCGGCCAAGGCCTCGGCCGCGCCGATAAAGGTGTTTCCCGTGCTGCATTCGTCGTCGACGATGACCAGCGACCTCGCCGACCGTGCCTTGGCTTCCAGCGCCGGATCAGCAATCTGGACAAGATGGGTCGTGGCGTGGCTGTGGCCTTCTTCGAAGGTCGTCAGCACGCGCGCGCCCTCGACCCTTTGCCGCGCGCTTTGCAGGTACAGGACATCGGCTGCCGGATAGAGTTGTTGGAACGCCGCAAACACCCCCTGCCCCAGCGCCGTCGCTGTCTCCGCCAGTCCGAGGAACACGATGGGTTGCGGCAGGTCGAGCGAGATCTTCTTAGCCAGCGCCTGCATCGACTTACGCATCTCAGCCGGTGACGCCGGCAGGTGGCGGCCGAGGATCTTCGAGACGATCAGAAAGCCGCGCTTCGGATTGGACCGGGCGGCGAAATCGCACAGGTCGCGCAATGGCGGGCCATCCTGCACGATCAGGCTCAGTTCGCCGGTTGGCAAGGTTATGGTTTCGGCTGTGTACGCGCCCGTCATAAAGGACCTTAGAAATGAACGATGATGCTGACGACGGACTTGCGAAGGCGCTGGACAACGTCCCTGCGGTCGGAATTCAGCGAAGGCTTGGCTTCCGGGATCGGGAAACCCGCGGCCGCGACCATCTCGTAGACCATGCCGGCTCGGATAGCAAAATTGACATTCTCCGAGATCGAGCCGCGTTCGCGCATATTGCCGTGGGCCAGGGATGCCGAGACGATGCCAACCAGGTTGCCGAACTCATCGATGACCGCACCGCCGGACGAGCCCGAGCCGATCGGCGCCGTGAACTGAAAGCGCGAAACATCGCCGCTGCTTCCCGTGAGTCCCGAGATATTGCCCGTGGTGACCTTGAGATCGGTACCCAGCACATCCATCAGCGGAAACCCAGCCGCCAGTACGCTTTCGCCCAGCCAAAGCGGCGCGCCGTGGCGCAAAGCCATGGGCTCGCCTTGTACTTCACCTTCCAGCAGGGCCAGGTCGTGGATAAGATCGGCGGCGACAGGGCGCAGCTTGTTGCGGCTGCGGCCGAGCTCCAGCGCCGTGCCGTCCTCGATAACGTGGGCATTGGTGACGACCAGGCCCGGCGCGATCAGGACGCCGCTGCCCGAAGCCGTCGCGCCACGTGGCGGACGCGGTGGCGCACCTTCGCTGCGCGGCCGTTGCGGAAAATCCGTGTTGCGCAGGTTGCGGGCGCGGGCATAGGCGTCGATGCCAAAGGTAAAGCCCTCATTGGCGACCTTGGCGCGCCAGACGCCGTCCTTGGCGTAGATTTCGGCCAGGATGACGGCGGCGAGTTGCCCGTTAGGCTCTGGAAAGCTGTGCGCCTGCCCGGCGATCTCGACATGGATCGGATAGGCGGCGTTGACGAAGCCGCCACTGCGGTCGTCGGTAATGTAAGCGATGATTTCCAGCGGTGTGTCGCGGATCAGCGGCGACGGCGCCACCCATCGCCTGTTATCCTCTTCACGGAAAGGGATAATCTCGCCATCGCTGCCAACGGCGCAAACAACGACGCGATCGGCGTCACTGCCGCGGATGCTGACGGCCCAGTCTCCGTCTTTGGAGATCTGGAGCCGCTGACCAGGTGACGGCGTCAACATATGACCTCAGGATGCCAGCCGCTGGACGGCGGTTTCAAAGCTGATTTCGGTGTCAATCTTCGTCCCCTCCACGTCGTTCGCACTCAGGCGTCCTGTCAAAAGGCCCGCCCAGCCGGCCAGAATACCCGCGCCCACCGCTTCGGCATAGACGACACCCCCGGCCGGACGCGCATTGATCTCAAGCACCTTCCAGCTTCCGTCCATATGCTTGCGAAACTGGATATTGACCACGCCGTTCAGCGCATAGCGCTCGACCAGCTGCCCGGCATAGGCGCTCAAAGGATGATCGGTCTGGATACGCTGCTTGCCGGTCGCCAATTTGGTGCGGGCGGCATAACGCAGCATGCGCCCGTGATGGGCCAGGATGTCAAACGAAACCTCGGGCCCCGGCAGGTATTCCATCAGGACCATGTCGCGAAACGGCTTAGTCTCCTCCTGCTGGCGCAACGCCGCCAGGTAGAGGTCGGCCTTGATTTCGCGGGCATCCGGGTTCTCCAAATGCGCCATTGGCCTGTCAGGGATCAGCTTCCAGAAGCCGAAGCCATTGACGCCATTGCGCGGCTTGACGCATGGAACGGCGTCGCCGCCGAAGCGATCCCGAAACGTCGCAATCGCCGTCTCCAGCTGCGCCGTTGACGTCACCAGTTCCGTTTGTAAATGGAATTCGGCTTCGCACAAATCCTCGGCGAAGCGGAACTTGTCTTCGAGCAGTTTCAGGACCTCCTGGCTGCCCGGAAACTCGACGCGGCACGGCAGGGCCGCTGCGCGCAAGGTATTGCGGTAGTGGGTCGGGATCAGGACATCGATGGCCTTGTCCGCCACCTTGTCCTGAACCCATTTCAGATAGCCGGCAGGATCCGTTTCCGGTTCCACCCAGGTTTCCACCGGGCCGGCGTGTTGCGGCTTGCCCTTGGCGACGCTGGCATAGATTTCGAGCCCCGGTTCCGCAGACATCATGGCCTGAGAAATGCTGGCCAGGGAAAACCCGCGATTGAACCAGATACGCATCATCAGGCCAGGTTGACGCCCATGGCCGAAGCCAGGCCGGCCAGGCCGCTTTCCCAGCCTTCACCGATGGCCTTGACCTTGATGTCGCCCTGGGGGCCGCGATACAGCTCGACAAAGACCATGGCGGCATTGGTGCTGCTGTCTTCCGACAGGTCGTAACGCGCCAGTTCCTTGCCGTCCGCCTGGTTGATCACGCGGGCATAGGCGTTCTGCACTGAACCGAAATTCTGGCGCCGCTGCTGGCCTTCGTAGATGGTGACGGCGACCGTCACCTTCTTCGCATTGGCCGGCAGCTTGGAGAAGTCGACCTTGATCGTTTCATCGTCGCCAGCGCCGTCACCGGTCCGGTTGTCACCGCCATAGATGACCGCGCCTTCGGGCGAGGTCTTGTTGTTGTAGAAGACGAAGTGGCCGTCGCTCAGGACCTTGCCACCTTCGTCGACGACAAAGGCCGAAGCGTCGAGGTCGAAGGCCGCGCCATCGGTCTTGCGCACGTCCCAGCCGAGGCCGACCGTGACGGAGGTCAGGCCCGGAGCGTCCTTGGACAGCGAGACATTGCCGCCCTTAACGAGAGATACTGCCATTTATCTGGTCCCTGCCTGATCAGCCCACATTGACGCCGAAATGGGTCGCCAGAGGTCCCAGGCCGCCCTTGAAGCCCTGGCCGACGGCGCGGAACTTCCATTCGGTGTTGTGGCGGTAGACTTCGCCGAGGATCATGGCCGTCTCGACCGAAGCGTCCTCGGACAGGTCGTAGCGGACGATTTCCACATTGGTCTTTTGATTGACCAGACGGATGAAGGCGTTGGCGACCTGGCCGAAGCTCTGGCGGCGCGCTTCGCCGTCATGGATGGTGACGACGATCGACACCTTGTCGACATCGGCTGGCACCTTGCTCAGCGTGACCTTCACCTGTTCGTCGTCGCCCTCGCCGGCGCCGGTGCGGTTGTCACCCAGGTGTTCGACGCCCGGCACGGCCTTGTTGTTGTAGAAGACGAAGTCACCGTCGCTGCGCACCTTGCCGTCGGTCTTCAAAAGGAAGGCGGAGGCGTCAAGATCGAAGTCTGTGCCGTCGGTGGCGCGGACGTCCCAGCCCAGGCCGACGATGATTTCGTCAAGCGAAGGATCTTCCTTGCTCAGGCTGACGTTACCACCTTTGGAAAGCGAAATTGCCATGTTGAATAGTCCTTTTCATCTTTGGCGGAGGTCGTATCGGGATGGTGCGCCCTCCGCCGGAGGTGTTCCATACGTTACGCTAATTTTAGTCAGGCTTTCTGGCCTCTTCGACTGCCCGGTCTTCAGGAACAGGCCGAGTATGCTGGTTGGGAATGACGTCGCCGGTCGGCAGGATGATCTGCGCGTCACCGTCCTCGGCATATTCCTCGGGGAAGCGCTTCTTGTGGTCAATCGACACCCACAGCGAGACAGCGATAATGATGGCACCAATTAGCCCGGTCACAATCTCCGGAATGTGCAGTTCGATGCTGAGCAGCATGATCGTAGCCAGAGCGATGATGGCGTAGAAGGCGCCGGCTTCCAGGAAGCGGAACTCGGCCAGGTGGCCACCGCGCACAAGGGCTATGGTCATGGAGCGGACGAACATGGCGCCGATACCCAGGCCCAAAGCAATCAGGATGATGTCGTTGGTGATGGCGAAGGCCCCGATGACACCGTCGAACGAGAAGGAGGCATCGAGGAATTCGAGATAGATGAAGGCGCCGGCGCCGGTACGCACCACCGTGCCGGTGGCATCCTTTTCGCCGCCGATCCAGTCGCCGAAGGCCTGGACCGCCCAGAAGGTGCCGACGCCCGAAAGGCCGGCGATCAGGAAGGTCTTCTGTTCCTCGCCTTGCAACAGGAAGGACAGGCCGCCGATCAGCAGGGCCGTGACAATATAGGCCGCGAACGGAATCTTCGACAGCGCGGCCAGCGGCCGCTCAATAAAGCCCAGCCAGTGGTGTTCGCGGTCGTCGTCGAAGAAGAAGTTCAGGCCGACCAGCATCAGGAAGGCCCCGCCAAAGCCGGAAATGCCGATATGGGCGCTGGTGACGATAGCCTCATAGCGTTCGTGGTCCATGATAGCGATGCGCGTGGCTTCCCAGGGCGTCACCATGGCCGAAATCGACACGATCAGGATCGGGAAGATGATCCGCATGCCGAAGACAGCGATGATGATGCCCCAGGTCAGGAAGCGGCGTTGCCATACCGGATCCATGTCCTTGAGGATCGAAGCGTTGACGACGGCATTGTCGAGGCTGAGCGAGGTTTCCATGACGCCCAGCACACAGGCCAGGAAGACCAGCTGCAAGGCTGTGTCGATGCCACCTTGGGAATAGCCCAGCCATCCCGCCAGGATCAGCGAAACGACGCTGAAGACGATCGATCCGTAAAAGTTTTTCATACGTGTTTAGTTCTTTCGCCTTTAATTTTTTCGGCCGGCAACCCACTGAAGGATGATGCCGATGTCGTCGGCAAAGCCCTTCTGGTCGCGATAATACTGGATATGGCGATCCACCTGGATATTGCCATTCACATTGTTGATGACGGCAATGCCGCACAGCCGCGTATTGTTGCGGCCTTCTTCGAGGCGGACCTCGATTTCCGGCTGGCCTGGCATGGTGATGCGGACGACGCCATCGGTCTGCTGCCAGTTGGGCACGCCGTCGTAAATCAGCGCAAAGACGCCAATGCGGCGGATCTTGTCGAAGTGGCGGCCGTTGACGCGAATGGTCTCACCGGTCGACACGGCCCCCGTGCGGTCGTCGCCCGACAACTGGATGAAGGGCTCATGATCAAACGACCCAAAGTTGCCGCCCAGTGCCTGGATGCAGCCCTTGTAGCCGTCGTGGAGCTCGAACAGGACGCCGAGGTCGAGGTCGATATTCTTGCTCCCGCCCCCAAACAAGCCCGTCTTCTGCTCCTGACGGCTCCAGTTGAGATTGAGGATGATTTCGCCAAAGCCGGCCGCACCCTTTTGCAGGCTGACGCGCGGGCTGCTCTTCTCCAGCGTCACCTTCTTCAGGCTGATCGGTGCGGCAGCAGGAGGAGGCGGTGGAGGGGGTGGCGCAGGCGGCGCTGCTGCCGGCAGATCCTCGACTTCACCGCCGAAATGCGCGATCAGGCTGGCCAGGCCGCCGGCAAACCCTGCCGCGATGGTGCCGATGCGCCACCCTGAGCTATGCCGATAGACCTCGGCCAGCATGACGGCCTTTTCATTGCTTAAGGATTTAGCGACGTCGAACGAGGCCAGGCTGTCCCCGAGCGTGACGAGCAACGGCTTCGACTCGCCGATCGGGCGGCTGTCGTGGGTCGCGGTGAAGACGATCCGGTCGATGCTGTCGGGCAGCCTGTCGAGCTCCAGCTCAAAGACGGCGCTGCCAGCCGATGGCGAAAGCGTGATCGCCCCTTCAGGAGAACGCGTATTGGAGAACAGGACGACATAGCGGTCGTCACCGATCTTGCGGTCCTTGTTGAGGCCGAAGGCGGCGATATCCGCGCCGTCGAGACCGAAATCGACCTTGACCTTGCATCGCGTGCCCAGCCCGAAATCGGCCAGGCTACGCTTCTCGCCTTGCTGCAATTGCATGCATTATCCTGTGATATGACGAAGAGCCACGCAGGGCTCTCCTTTTGATAATCAGATGAGTTGGGCCGCCAGTGCGGTGATGTCCTTCACCGTGCGTGCGGTCGTGCGCTCGCCGATCGCCTTGAAGGTCCACTCACCGCCGTCGCGCTTGACGATGGCCAGGACGACACCAGTATGCGGGCCGCTTTCGGAGATGTCGTAGCGCGCCAGTTCCTTGCGGGCGCGGCTGTCGACGACGCGCGAAAAGGCGTTCTTGACCTTGTCGAAGGTCTGGCCACGGAAGCTGTTGACAGTAAAGACCAGGGTCTCAATGTTCGATGGCAGGCGCGTCAGGTCGATGGCGATGGTTTCATCGTCGCCGTCACCTTCACCCGTCAGGTTGTCGCCGCTGTGGCGGATCGAGCCGTCGCGGCTCAGCAACTGCTGGAACCAGACGGTGTCCACGACCTGGCGATTGCCGTCAAAGGCGATGCACGAGGCGTCAAGGTCGATGCTATTGCCACCGCCGCCGAACAGGCCGCCCAGAATGCCGCCGGACGCCACGTCCCAGCCGACCCCCAGGGTGATGTTGGTAAGTCCCTCGCCGCCTTCCTTCTTGAGGCTGACCGACGCGTTCTTTTGCAGAGAAATACTCATACTCATCCTTTCATGGCAGCGAGACGGCTCAAAAAAGCCTGCGAGGCGCATTCCACCCGGAATCTGGCCAGGGATTTTATGGTTACTTTTCCCTTAACCAATTGATACCTTTATCGAAACCCGCTCTAAACGTGACGCGGACACGCCCCCGGCGCGGACTGTAATCATAAAATATGCAGCCGGACAAGCCGAATACAAGTCCGATCCGGTTGACAAAATACTTTTAATTACAAAGCCGGAAGGCGCAGGGTGCCCTCCAAAATCATAGATAAATCATAACGCTGTTCAGATATTATCGCACCATAACGTCGACCATCTGGGTCAGGTAGTGACGGATATCTTCGATACTTTCGCCGGCACGCATGCGCACGGAGATCGTATTGTGCCCCGACGAAGCAATCCGTGCCAGCGCCTTGACGTCAGCATCGGCCGGCAGTTCCCCCGTCTCCTTGGCCTTTTCGAAGCGGCGGATGAAGCCCGCCTCCATATCCTTGAGCGCGCCCAGGATCATTTCGCCGACTTCCGGATCGCGCTTCACGTCGGTCAGGGCCGCGCCGATCATGAAGCACCCCATGCCCTGTGCCTGAGGGTTATGATAGATGGCGATCGACGTCTCATAGACCTTCATAAGGCTTTCGCGCAAAGGCGCCGGCGTCCGGAACGCCTCCACATAAAGCGGGCGCGCATCGTCGATATAATCCTTGAGCACGGCGCGGAAGGCCTCGGTCTTGTCACCGAACGCCGCATAGAGGCTTGGGCGGTTCATGCCGGTCGCCGCGCTCATGTCGTCGAGCGACGTCGCGGAAAACCCCTTGGCCCAGAATACCTGGCGCATGGCTTTCAACGCCGCGTCGCGATCGTAGGCCTTGGGCCGGCCACGCAGTTTCGGGGCAGCGGAAGCTGGCATTGTCACATCACTTTCTTCTTTTTGTACCATATTGCACAAAATCTCTTGACACGCACCCCTTCCCCGCATTTATTTTGTACCGATGAGTACAAAACACAATATGAGGGTGATCCGATGACCACTTCCCGCCTTGCCGCTCTGACGCTTGCCGCAGCCGTTGCGTTCACACCGCTGACAGCCACTGCCCGAACGGAGTCGGCCGAGTTGACGTTACAGCAACCCGCCGCGCAAAACGAATACATTATCGATGGCGCGCGCTGGAACTGTGACGGCGCCACCTGCCGTTCGGGCTTTGTCGACGACATGCCAGCGCTGCGCAGTTGCAAGCGCGTGGTGGCGGTGACGGGCGCGGTCAGCGCTTTCAGCTGGCGCGGCCGGGTGTTGAGCGAAGCCGAACTGGCCGTCTGTAACACCAAGGCAAAGGCGTAAAGCTTGACGCCGGTAACGGGAATACTGGCCAGCGTCATCGCGCTGGCCTTCTTGCACCTGATCATGAGCATCGCGCTTTACGCCACGCGCATCCCGGCCATGATAGCGATGAAGATGAGCGCCAACAGGCTGTCCAAGCCCGGCGGCCGCGAAAGCCTGCCGGCCTGGGCGCGCAATGTGGCGGACAATTACAACCATCTCGCCGAGGCGCCGACGGTATTCTATGCCGTGGCGATCGTCATCGCCGTGCTGGGCAAGGCGGATCTGGTGCACCTATGGAGCGCCTGGGCATATGTCGGACTGCGTTACGTCCACTCAATCGTCCATTCGACCTTAAATGTCGTCATGCTGCGCTTTACGATCTTTGTGCTGTCGTGGGTGGCGCTGGGCGTGATGATTGTACGGGCGGGATTGGGATTTTCCTTCTCCCCGTAAAACGGGGAGAAGGTGGTCCGAAGGACCGGATGAGGGGCAAACACTACTTCCACAAATGCTAGACGCGTTTGCTATGCGGCAGATAGCCCCTCACCCGATCGGCTTCGCTAACGCTCGCCTCTCGTCCTCTCCCCGCAAGCGGGGAGAGGTGGGCCAGCAATAATCCTTCGCCATAACGCGATAGGTATCCAATAAAGTGTTGGTATCGTACCACCGGGCCAGAATGTCCGGTTTGGGATTTATACAAATGCTGATAGGAGACGCGTCATGCAAAACGACTCCCCCGAATACGAAATCAAGTTTTACCCGCGCGGCCCGAAGACGACCGAGTGGAAGATCTGGCCCAAGGCCGGTGGCGTGGCCGTTACCAGCGGTGTCGCGGGGAAGTTCGCCGACGCTCAACTGGCCGCGAAAAAGGCGCTCGAGAGTCTTCAAGCCAAAGGCGCTTAAGCCCTTTTCCTACGACTTGCCATTTACGATCAGCCCCGCTCTTTCGTCCTTTGGAAACTGACATCCGGAAACCGCTCCGAGACGTAGTTGATTTCCCATGCCGACTTGCCGAGGAAAACCGGTGCTTCGTCGAGGTCCGTACCCATGGCCGAGCGATACTTGCCGGCGAAATCCTCGATCTTGGCCGGATCGCCAGCCAGCCAGCGTGCTTCTGAGAATGGCGACGGTTCGAAAATGCATTCCAGGCCGTATTCGTTGGCCAGACGGTCGGCCATGACTTCGAATTGGAGCTGGCCGACGGCGCCGACGATAAAGTCCGCCCCGATCGCCGGCCGGAACAGCTGGGTCACGCCTTCTTCCGCCAGCGATTCCAGCGCCTTTTTCAGATGCTTGGCCTTGAGCG
The DNA here is from genome assembly GCA_946482045.1 of uncultured Asticcacaulis sp. The sequence goes on along the minus strand of CAMLPZ010000080.1, from coordinate 3,833 downwards.
GGTCCTTGACGCGCACGCGCTGCAGGATTTCCGGCGCGAAGTTGGGCAGCCCCTGGAAACGCACCGTGCCGCTTTCCGACAATGAGTCCCCAACCCGCAGGACGCCGTGGTTTGGAATGCCGATGACGTCGCCGCCAAAGGCTTCTTCGGCCAGTTCACGGTCCGAGGCGAAGAACATGATCGGCGCGTTAACCGACAACTGCTTGCCGGTGTTCTGGACCTTAAGCTTCATGCCGCGCTCGAACTTGCCCGACGTCAGCTTGAGCATGGCGATGCGGTCGCGGTGGTTCGGGTCCATGTTGGCCTGGACCTTGAAGATGAAGCCGGTGACTTCCTTGTCCGCCGGATCGACCTGCATGTCGACGCCGGCCTTCTCTGCCTTGACCTTCTTGGGCGGAGGCGCATAGGCTCCGAGCGCGCTCAACAGTTGGTTCACACCATAATGGCGCAGCGCCGAGCCGAAGATGACCGGCGTCATGTGGCCTTCCAGGAAGGCCTCCTTGTCGAACGCCTTGAAGCCGCCTTCGATCAGTTCGGCGGTCTCGCTGAGCTCATCGAACTCGTCCTGGCTGAGCCACCCCCTGGCCACTGCTTCGCCGAGCGGGGCCGGATCTTCGTGGCCCTGGTCGTATTCGGCCCCAGACTCGCGCTTGGTGAAGGGATAGAAGAGACCGCTCTTTAGCTCGACCATACCGCGGAAACGGTTGCCCGAACCGGCTGGCCAGTAGAGCGGCGAAGGATCGAGTTGCAGCTTGGCCGCCACCTCGTCCAGCAAGGCCATGGGGTCCTCGGCCTCGCGGTCGAACTTGTTGATGAAGGTCAGGATCGGGATGTCGCGCAGGCGGCAGACTTCGAACAGCTTCAGGGTCTGCGGCTCGATGCCCTTGGCGGCGTCGAGCACCATGACGGCAGCGTCGGCGGCGGTCAGGGTGCGATAGGTGTCTTCCGAAAAGTCTTCGTGGCCGGGTGTATCGAGCAGGTTGAACAGCAGATCGCCGTACTCGAACGTCATGACAGACGACGACACCGAGATGCCGCGTTCGCGTTCTATCTTCATCCAGTCCGAGCGTGTCCGGCGGTTTTCGCCGCGCGCCCGCACCTGGCCGGCGGCGCGGATCGATCCGCCCGCCAGCAGCAGGTGCTCGGTCAGCGTCGTCTTACCGGCGTCCGGGTGCGAGATGATGGCGAAGGTTCTGCGGCGCGGCGCTTCTGTGGCGGGGGTCTTTGACATGGCGGCGGAGGTAAGGCCTGGGACCTCAAATGTCAAAGCCTAGAGCAAAACGTATCGGTTTTTAACGCGCCACACGGTGCTGTGACTTGCGTTAACCACAAAGCGTGGCATCGTAAAACCCAATGCCCGCGAATTTCATTCGTGAAACCCCACCATGCCCATTAATATTAACCGAACGAGAGATAATCGGTGATGAGCGTGTCCATTCTCGAACCGCACGACAGCTATGCGGCCATAAAGCCCGCGCGCCTGGCTTATAGCGGACCCGCTGTCGCAGGAGGTCCAAAGCCCCTGCACGATGGTACGGTCCGTTCGCCGCAAGGTGCGCCGGTCATGCCTAAACGCGGATATTAGCCAACCGCTAATGTCGCGCACGCTTATTATCGTCGGCTTGGTCGTCGTCGCTATCGGTTTGCTTTGGCCGTGGCTGTCGAAGCTCGGATTTGGCCGCCTTCCCGGCGATATTGTGCTCCGCAGCGGCAATATTACCTTTTATTTTCCGCTGGTCACCTGTCTGCTCATAAGCATAGCACTCAGCCTTTTATTCTGGCTAATGCGCAGATAATCAGAGGTTTTATTCCACTTCACACAGTGCCGCGGCAGTGACAATGTCCTCCACCGCCTCGCCTTCGGTAATGTTGTGCGCGCAAACGGCCGCCAAGGCATTGTCCGAAAGCGCCTCTGCGACAGGCGTGGCGACCGGGACCAGCTCCCGCCGAAGCTGCGCCCGCGCGTCTTCAAGGGCCAGTTGCCCCTCCCTCAGCCGGCGCACAATATCCGCTGCCCGCTGGTCGATACCGGTGTGCGCCATGACACCCTCCGATGATTTTGTGGAAAGATCAGACAGCCACCGGCGTTTCGCTCCCGGCTGCCGTTAAGGCGTCCCTCAGGACTCGGACGGCATTATTCTCAGCTCGATCATAAAAGGACGATGCGGTTAACACGTCGGTGCGAAAAAGACGGGGATAAAAGTGCGAACGCCTCACGTTTACCTTCTGCCTTAGGAGGGCTTTAACGGCGATGTGAGATAACGCTGTCTTAATTTCGGTCCACTCTAAGGTTTTCAGCCCGGACACATGGAACCCTACCGCTTCAAAGTCTTCGTTGATCACGAGCGGCGCGTGCTGACGGTACGCGTGATCGGTCTAATGCCCAGTGCGGAATTTGTGGATCGCCTGTTCGAAGCCTATAACCGCGTCGACAAGCCGTGGACCTATAACCGGATCATGGATTTTCGCCGTTTCGACGGCCAGATTTCCGAAGACTATATCGAAGAGATGGGCCGCCGCTGGCATGCCATGGTCCCCCCCGGCACGCCCCGTTCAAAGCTGGCGGTCGTCAGCTGTAATCCACTCGACAAGGTATGCACCCCGACGGTTTCGCCGACAGTACCCAGCCGGGCTATCTGCCACTTTTCCAATTTTCACACCGCCGTCCGCTGGATATCTTCCCAGGACGAAGCCGCGCCGAAGGAAGAAGCCAATCCTTGGTCGGTCGTCGGAACCCGCGCCGACTTGAACCTGTCGGACGACGTCGCCTACGTGATTTAAGATTCTTCAGTCGCGGTTAAGACACGTATAATCCAGACGATCTGGCTTGCCTTTCCTCCGGCCCCTTTTCCGAGGCAAAAAAAAGCCGCGCTAAACAGCGCGGCTAAAAGTTTACAGGGAGGAAACGCCCAGGAAGGGCAATCAGCGCAAAAGCGCCGAACACCTCCACTATATGGTGCGACGCAGCAAATTTCAAAGGTTTTCTGATCGTTTCGCTTTCAACTTCCGTTACAATCAAAAACCATGTCGTGAGCAAATCCCTGCAACGCATTGTAAGCGCTTGTTCAGGTGTTTTCACCAGGACCTCAGACCGGCCTCATGCCGTTCATCCCGTGCGCGCCTAGTCTTCGCTTCGCACTACAGGAGGCGACGATGAGGAATAGGGCAGAAACGGCCTTCAAGGTCAGACTTCAGGCCGCGACGCTTGAAAAGGTCATCGATTTCCGCCAGGCCCACGGCCTGCCGGCAGGCGACGTCATTGGGCTTTGGGCGCGCCTTCTAACACTTGCCGAAGCCATCGAGCAGGCCGAAGGCGGGCAGGTAACTGAAGCTTAAGCCGCGTCTGTTACATTGGAGACTTACGAGGCCCTGCGCCTCCTGTTTCAGAGTTCAGCCACATGGCCACTGCTCCGCAGACGTCCCAGGCGCGCGACACCGTCGCTCCCTGGCAGCCCGCTACCGCCGCCAATGGCGACGACAATGCCGCGCGCCGCGCCTTCCTGCGCATGGTCAGCCACGAACTGCGCACGCCGCTGAACTCGATCATCGGCTTCTCGGAAATCCTGCACCAGCAGCTCTACGGCCCGCTGGGCTCGCCGAACTACGTCGAATATGCCGGCATTATCCAGGACAGCGGCAAGAAACTGCTGGCCCTGTTCAACAGCTTCATCGAAATCGTCCGTCTTGAAGGTGGCGGAGACCTCAAGCCGCAGCCCAATAGCGTCCTGGCCGCCTTCGAAGAAGCTGTGGCCAAGGTGCGCGGCGTCGCGTCGGCGCGCGGCGTCCACCTCGATATCCGCCTGCTGGATGAAAACCTCGAGGCCTGGTTCGAT
>CAMLPZ010000079.1 GCA_946482045.1 uncultured Asticcacaulis sp. | reverse complement strand
ATCCGCACAAATGACCTGGCACCATGGCGGATATATTTATGAGTTTACGACCTAGCTCGGCAATGGCCTTGGCATTGCCGGCCTTGCGCGCGGCATCAAGCGCATAGGCATAGCCGCGCCGCTCGCTTTCCGGCGTATTCGCCGCCTGGCCGACGCCGATATAGGCGTGGAGGTTGCCTGGATGTTGCCGTGTATACTCAAGGCCGACAAAACTGCCCCAGCTGTGGCCCAGCAGGAAGACCTTCTTTTTGCCGAGTTGACCCTTCAGCCAGCCTATCAGTTCATCCGTATCCGTTATGAAGGTCTCCGGCTTCATTGTCGGCGCCACGGCCTTGGGATCATTGGCCAAGTAGGTCTTGCCCGCGCCCCGCTGATCCCAGTGGACAACTGTGAAATATTCTTCGAGATCGCGCGTGTTCCACCATGCCAGGGCGTTCTCCGGGAAGCCCGGACCACCATGCAGCACCAGCAGGACCGGATTGCGCCGGTCGCGGCCTCGGATCGTGACATACTGGTCGATCCCGCCGATGCGCACCATCTCGGCGCGGTCTATTCCGTTGGGCGTCACGATCCGGCGCAGTTCGGCGACGACCGCCGTCGCTTCGGCGCGGCTGGTCAGATTGGCCTCCTGGGCGGCAACGGGGCCCACGAATGCAAGCAATGACCAACCCAAGGCTAGATATCGCACTGAAGATCTCATTTTGGCCTTCCCATCGATGACGAAAGTCTAAGCTTACTTCTATCCGGCATAGGTGCCGTGGCCGGAAACGACCTTGTCTCCCCGGAAGGTCAGGACCTCCGCCACCTTGCCGCCGCGCTGGTTGGTGTATTGGATGACCACCATGTCGATGCCCGAAAAAACCGTCTCGACCTGGAAATGCAGGTCCGGTACAGCCTTCAGGCCTTCGGTCCAATAGGCGCGGATCGCGGCCTTGTCGTTAAAGCGTCCGTCGCTGTCCGGCCAGATTCGCTGCGCGAAGGGCGACGTAAAGGTCGCATCGTCGTGAAAATGCGCCAGAACCGCGTCCAGGTCACGGCTATTCCAGGCGGCGGCCCATGACGCGGCAAAGGCATTTGCATCAATCTCAAGCATGATTTGCTCCTCGGGCATGGCGCGCCATCAGCCCGTCCTTGGCCTTTATGGCGCGGTATCTGGCGGCAGGGTCATCTAAAAGCCGGCGCAACTGGTGGTAAGCAAGCACAATGGCGCAGAATTCGAAAGCTGCTTGTTCGGCGGCATCGCGGTTCGTAGCGCCGGCCGCCAGGAATTCGCGGGTCAGTACGCGATTCCACCGTGCCTGCTGTTCGGCGACAAGGTCGCGGAAAGGTCCCGGCTGATCATCGTATTCTATCTGCGCCTGTATGATGCCGCACCCTGCATCCACCCAGTCAAGCCAGGCCAGAAAGACCGCATCAAGCCGCGTTCGTCCGCGCGGGAGCCGCTCGGCAGGGTTCCAGACCGCCGCCATGAAATCCGACACCAGTGCCTTGAGCGCCGCCACCTGCAGTGCCTCGCCGGAGCCGAACGGCTTAAAGACAGCGCTTTTTGAAAGACCCAGGCGACCGGCAAGATCGGCCAGGCTGACCGAGGCAAAGCCGCGTACCGCGCCCTGCCGGACGGCCTCGGCAACAATGCGTTGCCGGGTCTGTTCACCCTTGGATATGGCCTGTGGCATGTTGCGCCTTGACGAAAGTAAACGATCGTGCACTTTTATCAGCGCTGCAATGGCAGCGCAAGTGCGGGAGATGCAGTATGTCGAAATGGCTGGTCGTGACCGCGGCACTGATGTTTGCCGCCCTGGGCGGTCTGCATGGCGCGCTGACGCTCAAAGGCAATGCCCTGACGCCCCGCGACGATGGCCTTCGTCGCGCCATGCAGGCGGCGCCACTTCGTCTCGACAGTGGGATAAACCTGTGGGACGCCTGGGTTGGCTTCAATCTCAGCCACAGCCTGGCCCTTTTGCTTTTTGGCGGCGGATTGGGATGGCTCGCGCTCGGCCACTACCCTGCCCTGATGCGTAGCCTGCCTTTGCAGGCGGCCGCCGTTACTTTCGCGGCCGTCTATCTTGGGCTGTCGCTACGCTTCTGGTTCCGCGTGCCGTCCATGTGCCTGGCCGTGGCCCTGGCGCTCCTCGTCGCCGGATTCGCCTGCCAGGCCCTGATCGACCGCATTGCGACCTGACGTCACGGCTCACGTGTCAGCGGCAGCACCTCGTTGACCAGCGTGATCAGGAAGCGACCGGGTTCTTCCTGATAGGCCATGTGCGCGGAGTCTTCGAACCACACGAGCTGCTTTTTCGGCGCCTTGACGGTATTGAACCACTGATCGAGCAGGACAGCCGAGGTGCCGATGTCATGCCGCCCCTGGATAAAGACCACCGGCAGATCAAACTTCGACGTCGGCCGCAGGTCGACCGCACCGAGTTCAATCCACAGGTTCTGGATGCTGAAGCCCTGCGCCATGTCGCGCGCCTTCAGTTCCTCATCGCTGTAGTCGGGGCTGAACGGGTTCAGTTCGCCTTCGTGGCCGACGTTGTTGCGCCAGTAGTAGCCGCCATAGTGTGCCAGCCAGCGCCGTTCCGTGCCCAGATTCTGAATGGTACGCTCCGGGTGCGCGGCGTCGGGAAAAGGCGCGATCCGTTCCAGGTCGGCGATGGCTTCGGCGTTGTTGTCGGCGTGGGCGGCCTTGAGCGTCGCTTCATAGCCCATGGCCTCGTTTTCCTGAGCCGAGACGAACTGGCCGGTGCCGACATAGGCATGAAACCAGTCGGGATGCTTCTGCGCCAGTTTGACACCGACGATCGAGCCCCACGAAAAGCCGACCAGGACGATCTTGCGCCGTTTATAGGTCTTGCGCAGGTAAGCTGCCACCTCCTCGGCATCGGCCACCATGCGATCGATCGTCATGGTCGGCCGGACGGCTTCCGGATCGTTGGCCAGGTAGGTCTTGCCGGCGCCTCGCTGGTCCCATTGCACGACCGTGAAATATTCGCGCCAGTCGCGCATGTAGTAGTAGCTGGACGGCAGCGAGGTGAAACCCGGCCCACCGTGTAAGAACAACAGGATCGGCGCATTGGCGTGGCGGCCGCGGATCGACACCCACTGTTTTATGCCGCCGATTTCGACAAATTCGTCTCTGTGGATTGCGTCTTCAGTGTGGATCTTGTCGACATTGCGGAAGACCGCACGAGGATCGGCCTGCGCCGGCAGGCTTAGACAAACAGGCATCAGCATTGCGGCGAGAAAAGCGGTGAATGTCCGGTTCATGGTTCGGGTCCGTAGGTGGGCTCACCTAAGATGAGGCACCGGCTACCGCCTTCGGATGCAATATGGACAAGATTTAATCTGGTCGCGCGCGCCACAAATCATGACCGTGATCGCTTAGCGCGACGTAAGTCATCATCCCGCCCCCCTGGCCCGCCCCTCACCCGAGCGTGTCGGCCAGGGCCCTGAGCCGGGCCGGGGCGTCGCGCTCGATCGGCTCGCCATGCGACATGATGATCCGTTTCAGGTCCGGCAGGTCGGCCCAGGCTTCAAGCTGGGCGCGCAGGGTTTCCTTCTCCTTCAGGCTCATCCGAACCGGCACGGGGATGTGGGGTTCATCGCCGGCGAAGCCCGTGAGGCGCAGCACGAAGCCGGAGTCGTGCGGCATGTTGCCGATGATGTCGTTGACGACCAGGGTCGTACCGCCTGCCCTGCGGACAATCAGGGCCGCTTCGTGGCCGGCCATGCCGCTCACCGTGACGAAGCGCACGGCGGCGTCACCGAAATCCGGGTCGGTGGCATCGACATGGACGACATCTTCGGCCGCCTTCTGCGCGCCGGAGGGCGCGACGACCCGGAGGTCCGGATAGCGCGCCTTCCATATCTTGGCGTCCATGCGATGCAGGTCTCCCGGCACGATCAGCCACGCCAGCCGGCCCTCGGCTTCAAGCACGGCCATCTGAGGCTCATCGAGCGCGATGGCGCTGTAGATGACCAGATCGCCGCTGTTCAGGCGCACGACGGTCATGCGCCTTTGCAGCGGTGTCAGCGGCATGTGCAGTTCGCCGGTCACGGTCCACAGGCCGTCATCGACCTTTGTCAAACGCCCGTGGGGCAGGACTTTCCACTCTTCGAGGATCTTCGGCATGACAGGTCTCCGCGCCCGCCCCGGTTAGCGGCCGGACCCTAGGCCGGGCCGTGCAAGTTTTCGATACCTTGACTAACCGCGCGGACGGCACCTGCGAGGCCCCACCGAAGACCAGCCGCTTCGAATCCGCCTTCGAAAGTCGAAGCCGGGTCACCGTGGCTAGGTGGCGCGCAGGATCTTCGTCATCGGCCGGCCCTTGGCCAGTTCGTCGATCAGCTTGTCGAGATAGCGGATTTCACGCATCAGGGGATCTTCGATTTCCTCGATGCGGACGCCGCAGATCACGCCCTTGATCTGGTCGCGCGCCGGATTAAGCCTCGGCGCCTGACCGAAAAAGTCTTCAAAATTGGTCTTCGCCGCGATGTGTGCCTCCATCTCGGCCTGGCTATAGCCCGTCAGCCAGCGGATGATCTCATCGACCTCGTCCTTGGTGCGGCCCTTCTTTTCGGCCTTGGTGACATAGAGCGGATAGACGCTGGCGAAACTCATCGTATAGATGCGGTGTCGGGTCTTGGCTTGGGTCGCTGACATGGCGCGGGCGGCTCCGGGCGGGATTCAGGCGCCCATGCTAACCGCCCGGAGGCACTGAAGGAAGCCCCTTCACCCTTCCCTTACGGCACGAACTCTGCTACCCCTTCGTAATCGATTACAAAGCCGCGGCGCGTAATGATCGCGGCACGATCTGGGAGGACATCATGAAGCCATTCCTGTTCGCGGCCGTAGCCGCGTGCGCGCTCATCGCCGGCCAGGCGGGCGCCGAAGCCGTCGGCATCTTTGAACAGCACCTTGATGTCGGCGCGACCGCCATCCCGGGCAAGGCCAGCTTCAAAGACGGAAGCTACCGTCTGACCGCCTCGGGCGCCAATATCTGGGGCACGGTCGACGCCTTCCACTACGCGGCCAATAAGGTCAACGGCGACACCTATATCGCAGCCGATATCGCACTCGTCGGCAAGGGCGTCGATCCGCATCGCAAGGCCGGGGTCATGCTGCGCCAGGACCTCACACCCGACAGCCCCTATGTCGACATCATGGTCCACGGCGACGGGCTGGTGTCCTTGCAATACCGCGAAACCAAAGGCGGGCCGACGCAGCAGGTGGTCGCCAACCAGAACGGCGCTAAACGGGTCGCGCTCGAATACCACGACGGCTATGCCTGGATGTCGCTGTCGGACCAAAACGGCGAGGTCCGCCACGTCGGCGGCGGCGTACGCATAGCGCTCGGAAGCGCCTATCTGGCGGGGCTGGCCGTGACGGCGCACAACAATACCGTCTCCGAAACCGCCGTCTTTTCCAATGTCGAACTGGAGGCTTTGGCGCCCGGCGTCGCGGGCTGGCCGACGCCGCAGACCAAGGCCGAAAGCACGCTGGAAATCCTGACGATCGGCGACAGGAACCGCACCATTGTCATGCACACCAAAGACCTGATCGAAGCGCCCAACTGGTCGCGCGACGGGACCACCCTGCTCTATAACTCCGGCGGCCATCTCTATACCCTGCCCGTGACGGGCGGGACGCCGGTCAGGCTTGACGCCGGGCCGCTGAAGAAGATGAACAACGACCACGGCTATTCGCCGGACGGCAAGTGGATCGTCGTCAGCGACCAGACCGAAGCCGACAACCAGTCGCGCATCCACATCCTGCCGGCGGGTGGCGGCGCCCCGCGCCTGGTCACGCCGAAAGGGCCGTCCTACTGGCACGGCTGGTCGCCGGATGGGAAAACACTCGCCTATATCGCCAATCGCAATGGCGATTACGACGTCTATACCATCCCGGTCGAAGGCGGCCCGGAGACGCGCCTGACGACGGCGAAGGGACTCGACGACGGCTCGGAGTATACGCCCGACGGCCAGTATATCTGGTACAATTCGGTGCGCGGCGGCAATATGAAGCTGTGGCGGATGCGCGCCGACGGCTCGGGCGCCGAGCAGATGACGCATGAAGCCGACACGCGTGACTGGTTCCCGCACCCGTCGCCCGATGGCAAGTGGATCGCCTATATTTCCTTCGGGACCGATGTGGCGGTCGGCGACCATCCGGCCAACAAGGATGTGACGCTTAAACTTATCCCGGCCGAAGGCGGCGCGCCTGTGGTGCTCACCAAGCTGTTCGGCGGCCAGGGGACGATCAACGTGCCGTCATGGTCACCCGACAGTACGCGCATTGCCTTCGTCAGCTATCGGCCGGTGGGAGACTAACACCCCGCGGCGGCGCCAGCCGTACCGCCGGTGTCGTACCCCTCCACCGCTGCGCCGTCGCTTCGCGCCGCTGGCGGTCCCTCCTCCCCATCGCTGCGCGACAGGGAGGAGGGAGTGTGCTGATCCGTCTCAGGCTATCAAACCACTCCCTCACATTGGCCACGGGTGCATACAGAGGTCGTTTTTCTCCCTCCTCCCTGTGCCGAAGGCATGGGGAGGGGGACCGCCGGAGGCGATGGAGGGGTCCATCTCGTGCGTTGACACACCCACTGCCGGATCAAGCCCCGTCTCGACAGGGTCGCTGTAGGTACCGTTCCACGTCCCGGTAACCGCGCCTAATCCTCGCCGCCGGCCGAAGACTTTATCTCCTTGGCGACGCAATCGGAGCCTTCGAAGCCGTAACTCCGCACGCGGTGATCAGGACTGATAACGAAGCGCGTCTCGCAATAGGTTTCCCAGTATTCCGGCGGCACCCAGACGGTATCGTAGGTCGTAACCGTCCGGGTCTTTTCCCTCCCCTTCTTGTCCTTGTATTTTTCCTGGTACGAGCCGTTGGGCACCTGTGAATAGGAATTACCCGACTGGCGCTGGGTGATCTTGCGGTAGATCCACAGTTCGTCGCCATTGCTCAATTCCGACACGCGGTCCGGCGGGCCCCAATCGACCTGGAGCTGGTCGCTGTGCATGCCGGTCATCAGGTCCATGTGCTGGCGATAGCCCTCGACCGTGGCACATCCCGTTGCGGCAATGACAACGCTTAAGACAGCAATGATACTTAGACGGCGCATGGTCTCCCCCTCTTCTGCCGACCGAGGCTAACAGAGATTTGACCCGACGTACATATCCCGCCTCGTGCGGCCCGAGTTGACAATCCTGCCCGCCGGGCTATCCTCTGCGCATGGCAATCCGCGCTAAACTCGCGATATCGCAATCGCTCAAGGGACATCCTGTCACAGGATCATAGCCCGAAGTCCGGCCGTCAGCGCCCTCCGGACTTCGGGACGGCCGCGCATTCCGGCAGGTGACACCTCACCGCCCCAATGCCATCCCGGCGCACGCAATCCCCCCAAAATTTTCCGCCTTTGCTTATGCCAGGGCCCATTGTGTGCATATCCATGTCCGAAACCCTTACACTCCCCAGGATCGTCATCAGCCGCGACGACTTCGAAACCCTCGGCAACCTGGCCGACATCGCCGCGCCCGACCAGAAAGCCGCCGCCGACCTGCTGCAGCGCGAATTGCAGCGGGCGCGGATCGTGGCGCCGGAAAAGCTCGATCCCGGCATCGTCCGCATCGGCGCCTTTGTCCGCTACCGCCTGGGCGCCGGTCCTGAGCGAACGGTGCAGCTTGTGCTGCCCTACCAGGCCGACATCGCGCACAACCGCGTCTCGGTGCTGACGCCCGTCGGCGCCGCCCTGATCGGCCTCAGCCACGGCCAGGCCATCCGGTTCACCGCCACGGACGGCCGCAGTCAGGTGCTCCAGGTCATGCAAGTCAGCCAGGTGGAGGACATGTCATGACCCCGGTGCTCCAGGTCCGTGACTACCGCCTGCTGCGCCAGTTGTTCGACCGGCTGAACGGTTCGAAGGAGCCCTTTGAACGCATCGTCCGCCAAAAGCTGGAAACGGCGCGCCTTTTGCTGCCGGGAGAAGAGCCATTCCCGTTGGTCCGCCTGGGCAGCCGCGTCCGGTTCCGCATCAATGATGCGCCCGCAGAGGAACGGACGCTGGTCCTGGCGGCCGACTACAGGCCCGACGGCCATTGCCTGGCGCTCGACAGCCCGATCGGCGTGGCGCTGTTGGGCTACCAGGCCGGCGACGTCATAGAGGCCGAATGGCGCAGCGAATGCCCCGAACCCATTACCATACTGAATGTCCGCAACCCTTCGCCTCCGGCCCCGCGCCGCGAGGGCGTGGTCGTGCCCTTTCCCGGCCGGCCGAACTGATCCCTGGAGGAACCTCATGCCCCCCAACGACAAAGCCAAAACGGCCCCCCGTCCCGACTGTCCGCGCCAGTATCACGACGACTATATCGGCAAGCCACCCACCAATACGCGCGGTCCGGTTCTGCTGGCGGCGCTCGGCGGACTGGTGCTGGTATGCGCCGCGCTCTATGTCGTCAGCCAGGGTGGGATCGGGTAGCCAGGTCCACTGTATCGAAACCAATGACGGCTTACGAAAACAGAGGCTTCTGGACCCAGGCTGCGTGGACCGACGCCGGCTATAGCCTGGCCTTCTGGCTGCTGCGCCTCGAAGTCTTCGCCTCTGGCGCCTTTGGTCCACAGTTAGAGACGGCAATCAACGGGCGTGATATGACGATGGCATGAACAGACGCGCTCTCCTCGGCAGCATTGGTGCATTGGCCCTCGCCGCCTCCGACACGTTCGCAGCGGCGCGCGCCCCCGGCATCGCCGTCACGGTCGATGACTTCGATCTGTCGGACGACCCGCTGATGTCCGGCCAGTCGCGCGACGCAGCCATCCGCAAGGCGTTGGCCGCCCACGGCATCCAGGCAGCGGGCTTTATCGCCGGCAGGTACCTTACGCCCGGCGCGCCGTTCGATGTCCGCAAGGCGTGGTCCGACGACGGCCATATCCTCGGCAACCACACCTTCTCGCACCGCTACTATTCCGGCGCCGATCCGGAAGAATATATGGCTGACATTCTCAAATGCGAAGCCCTGCTTTCCCCCTATTCCGGCTTTCGCAAGATCTTCCGCTATCCGTTCCTGGGCGAAGGCAAGACAGCCGAGGGCCGGGACGCCCTTCGCGCCCTTTTGAAGAACGCCGGTTACAGCATCGGCCACGTCACCATCGACACCTCGGACTGGTTCTACGCCAGCAAGCTCGCGGCGCGCCTGAGAGCCGATCCGAAAACCGATCTTGCGCCGTGGCGGAAGGCGTATCTCGATCATCTGTGGGACCGCGCGACATTCTATGACGGCCTGGCGCAGGAAGTCTTCGGCCGCTCGCTCGATCACACCCTGCTGCTGCATCACAATGTCGCGGCCGGGCTTTTCCTCGGCGACGCACTGGATATGTTCAAGGTGAAGGGCTGGCGGCTGACCGCTGCCGGCACTGCCTTTGCGCAACCGGAGTTCAGCCAGGCCTACGCCACCCTGCCGTCGGGCCAGAGCCTGGTCTGGGCCGCAGCCAAGGCCGATGGCCGCTTCGAGGCGCGGCTGCGCTATCCCGCCGAAGACGGCCCTTATGAGGCGCCAAAGCTGGAGGCATTGGGACTTTAAAGTGGCGCTCAATTGCAGTAGGCAGACGATGTGCCCATCTTATGCCCCATAAAAATCAAGAGACGATCATGCGATTTTCAGGCTTAGCTGTCTTGAGCCTGATGATATGTGCGACCGCCCCGTCGGCCCCGGCCGATGCCCAACCTGTCAGGCCCAGTCACAAGGTTTTCGAACGCAAGTTCGCCGATATCGCCGACTTTCTCTATATGCGGCCATTATGTGAAATCGCTGGCTACCAAGTCGCCCCTCAGGCCGCCGAAAAGACGCTTGCGCCTGTTATTGCGAACGCCGTTGCAGCCGGGATTCCCGCTGGGACGGCTTCTGCCATGGCTGACGAAGCGCTGGCTTCCCGGACAACCGAAGGCGACCAGTTCCTGCGTAAATACCGCGCGTCTTACACAGCCGCCGCCGCGTCCGACGATGTCCACGCGCCCTCCATCGCGCTTAACGACTGGCGCAAATATGTAGACGGCAAATGCTACGCGCTGTCCTCATCGGCGGACTTCCGTAAGGTCATAACCGCGCCGGTACAGATCCCTGACGCAAATGGTGCCCTCTTGCTCTGGCTACTCGATCCGGACCTGATCGCCAGGAAAAATGGTGCGGAACAGCCATCCGACTGAACCTTTCCTCATCCCACCCTCACCTTATCGAGCGCGGCTTCGAGATCGGTGATCGTGAACGGCTTAAGCAGGAAGCTGTCCATACCGGCGCGCTGACACAACACCCGCACGCCCTGGGAGGTATGCCCCGTCATGCCGATGATCGGGTTGCGCTGGAACCCCGCCGTCTGTTCGATCTTGCGGATCAACGCAGTCGCTTCGATGCCATCCATGACCGGCATTTCGACGTCCATCAGGATGGCGACATAACGGTTCGCCTGCGCCCGGGCCACGGCTTCGCGGCCGTTCGATACGACGTCGGCGTCGAAGTCCAGGTCCCTTGCCATCTCCTCCACCATAAAGGCGGCCGGCAAAAAGTCCTCGGCGATAAGAATGCGACCCTTGCTCACTTTGGTGCCTCCCGCTCGGAAGGACAGGATACCGGATTCCATATAAGCAATCAGTACATGCAATCGATTGAAATGATAATTGTCGATGGCTAACGTAACGTCGCCTTTGATTGCCAGGTTTACGCAATAGCAAGCCTGCCGTGCCATGATGGCGTGAACCGGAGGGCACGAATGGATTGGGTAAAGCTCTTTCTCTCGCCGTTCGGGCGCATCGGCCGCAGGGTGTACGGCACGGCTATGGCCGCCATCATCGTGACGCAGATTTTCAGCGCCACCCTACCCGTCATCGGCTTCCTGATCATTCCCGTCCTCAACTATCCGGCCCTGTGCCTGGCCATCAAGCGGCTGCACGACTGGAACCGATCGGGCGCATGGATGATCGTACCCTATGCCGTCATCCTTGGCTATGTCGTAAGCCTGTGTTGGTACGCCCTGATCACCTTCGGCGGCTTCGGCACTTTTTCGGGCGGCCGCTCCGAGGATGCCGCTATCGGCCGGACCCTGGCCGATCAGGCGGGCTACATACTTATTCTGATGCCCATGACCGTGCTGGTCCTGATCGGGCTGATCCCCGGCAATCGCGGCCAGAATCGCTTCGGAGCGCCGTTTGTCCTGCGCGCACCGTGAACGCCGCAGGCAGTCACGCGGCATTCGAAGACCGCCACGTTTTCGTACTTAGAGCAGGATGCGTTTAGTTTGAATCGCGATCATGCTCTCATTATTTGTTTTTGTCGCGATGTTTAAGCGGAAAACCGCCCACACTTTTCCGCACATCGCTCTAGATGCAATCGGTTGCCCTGTTAACCCAACCGAAACGCTCAGCCCCTAGCTTGGCCCAACAGATGGGATAGCTCAACGCGGGTTGAGACGGCTTCCCGATATCACACGGGAGACGGAAGTGACCGAAGGTCTGGCGCTTATCATCGAGGACAGCTTCACCCAGTCGCAGATCATTGCCCGCATGCTGAACGACCAGGACTGGCGCACGGTGCACGCGCGCTCCCTCGAAGAGGGTTTGCAAGCGATCATCCGCCACAAGCCGGGCCTGATCTTCGTCGACGTCTTCCTGGGCGAGGACAATAGCCTCAGCGCCCTGCCCCAGATCCGCGAACTGGCCAATGACGCCGCCATCGCCGTCATGACCGCCGGCAACCGCGCCGAGGATATCAACCACACGCTCGATGAAGCGCGCCGCGCCCGCGCCGACTATGTCCTGCAGAAGCCTTTTTCGCGCAAGCAGATCGGCGCCATCGTCGCCGCCGCCGAGCAGGATTATGCGCAAGGGTCACGCCGCCGCCACGCCCTGGTCGTCGAGGACAGCCAGACCGTGCTGAAGCTGACGGCCCAGATGCTGGAGGACAGCGGCTTCCGTGTCAGTACGGCGCAGTCGATGGAAGAGGCCCTGACCAATGTCGATATCGGCCACATCGACGTGGCCGTCTGCGACATCTTCATGCCGGGCATCGGCGGGCTGGAAGGCATCAAGCGCATCAAGCGCAGCTGGCCCTCGGTCAAGGTCCTGGCCATGTCGGCCGGCCTGGGCGAACGCATTTCGCCCGAACGCGCCGTCTCCGCCGCGCTGCAGGCCGGCGCCGACGCCGAAATCAGCAAGCCCTTCACGGCGATGGCCTTCGCCAATGCAGTGGCCGGGCTGATGGTCGCCTGATCGCCACCTCGCGACAGCCTCGGTTCCATGACCTCTTGAGCTTGCGCGCCTGATCCCGCGCGGGCGTGTTCGTCATGTCGGATATAAAAAGTCTGACAATACGCTTTTCATGAGCGACAAATCATGGTAGCGCTATCACAACAGCGGAAAACGCTGAATTGGCCGGCGAAAATGACCGGGCAGAGATTGGGAGTGCATCATGAAATCCAGGACCCGCGTGGGCGTGACCGCCCGCGGCCATAGCTGTCTTCCTGCCCGGCCCGTAACAGCCCCGCGCGATCATGCCGGCCAGCCGCAACGCAAATAAAAACAGGGAGACAAGGATGACCAGGACAATGAACCTGTCGCGTCGCGGTGCTTTAGGCGTCGCCGCCGGAGCGATCGCCGCGGGGCTGGCTTCGCAGCCCGCCTTCGCGCAGGCGGCCACGATAGGCTGCACGATTGGCGCGGGGCGCGAAGGCCCGGCGATTAATCCGTTTATCTACGGCGGCTTCCTCGAGCACATCGGCGACCTGATCAACCACAGTCTGTGGAGCGAGGTGCTGGACGACCGCAAGTTCTACCATCCCATCGATTCCAAACCGGTGCCAAAGCCCGAAGGCCGGCGAAACCGCGACAGCAACAAGTGGGTGCCCGTGGGTCCGGATGCCGGTGTCGTCATGGACACAACGTCGCCGTGGGTGGGCGCGCATTCGCCCCGCATCCAGCTTGCCGGCAGTGAGCCGCGCGGCATCGCCCAGTCGGGCCTGTCGCTCTCGGGTGGCAAGGACTATACCGGCCGGGTCGTGATCGCCGCCGATGCCGGCACCGATATCTCCGCGACCCTGATCTGGGGCAGCGCGCCGGGTGATCGCCAGACCGTCAAGGTCGCGGCGACACAAGATTGGAGCAAGGCACCTCTGCGCTTCTCGCCCAAGGCCGACACCAAGGACGCCAGGCTGGAAATCACTGGTACGGGCACGGGCAGCTTCCGCATCGGCGCCGTGTCGCTGATGCCGGCCGATAACGTCAAGGGCTTCCGCGCCGACACCATCGCCCTGATGCGCGAGGTGGATTGCAAGATCCTGCGCGTCCCCGGCGGCAACTTTATTTCGGCCTATGACTGGAAGGACACGATTGGCGATCCGGACAAGCGGCCGCCCGTCCTCGACCCGGTTTGGAACTTCGCCCAGCCTAACGACGTCGGCGTCGACGAACTGCTGCAGATGTGCGGGCTGATCAATGCCGAACCGTCCTGGGCGATCAGCACCGGCTTCGACAGTCCGCGCTCGGGCGCCGAGCAGGTCGAATATGTCAACGGCGCCGCCGATACCGAGTGGGGCGCCAAACGCGCCGCCAACGGTCATCCCGAACCCTATGGCGTCAAGTACTGGAACATCGGCAACGAGATGTACGGCAACTGGCAGATGGGGCACATCCCGCTCAAGCAGTACGTGATCAAGCACAACCTGTTCGCCGATGCGATGCGGAAGGTGGATCCGTCGATCTACATCATCGCGCCCGGCGGCTTCGTCGACGAGATGACGACGGGCCAAGGGATTTTTGTCGCCGGCCAGCCCAATGTCGAATTCGGTTCGGAACGCGACTGGGCCAATGGCATGATCACGCATGCCTGGGGCCGGTTCGACGCCCTGGCGACGCACGCCTATCCGCCGGAAAACAAGAAGTTCGACATGGCGACCGGCAAGCTGTTCGACGTTCAGCGCCCGCTGGTCGAATGGGCGCGCCAGCCGGCCAACCGCGTCCTGACCATGGTCGAATGCTGGGAAGAGTACAAGCGCCGCCATCCCAAGCTCAACGAAGGCAAGGTCAAGGTCTTCTTCGACGAGTACGCCTACAGCTTCCGTCAGACGCTGAAGACCTGCCTGGCCATGGGCATGTGCCTGCACGAATTCTTCCGCCACACCGATTTCATCGACATGGCGGGCTACACCATGGCCACCGGCTGGATCGACCACGACCGCACGCGGTCGGTCATCAGCGCCACCGGCCGCCTATACCAGATGTACAACCAGCATTTCGGCACGATCCCTGTCGAGGTCACGGGCGCCCTTCCCGTGCCGAAGCCCGATTTCCCTGCGGGCGGGGATCAACCTCGCGTCAATGCCGGCAGCGCCACCTACCCGCTCGACGTTTCCGCCGCGCTGACGGCCGACCGCAAGGCGCTGGTGGTCGCCGTCGTCAACGCCACCGAACAGACGCACAGCCTGAAGCTCGACCTGGAGAGCTTTGCCGCGGCAAAGACCGGCCGGACCTGGAAGCTGACCGGATCACGGCTGGAGGCGGAAAACGTCGTCGGTAAGCCACCGGAGGTGACGATCGCCGAAGGACGGTTCACCACCGGCTCCGCGCTCAAGATCGCCCCCATCAGCGTCGCGCTTTACGCGTTCGCGAAGGCCTGAGGCGATAACCTTAGATCGGTATGATTTTTGATGGACATCATACCGATCAAAGTTTTGGCTTTGTCGCGATCATCATCGCGCCTGGCGGGGCTTGACGCGGTACCATTCATTGAAGCCCGTGACTGTCTCGGGCGCCAGCGCCTTGAATGTCATCTGGGGAAATTGCGCCTAACCCGCGAACCGCGATCTCCGCTACCCGGCAAAGAATGCGCAACCGTCACTAACGAGTTCCACTTCCGGATATGGCGCGATTGAGCCTAATCACGCAAGATGGCCAGGCTTTGACTTTCTTTTTTTAGGGGCAAAGCGGTCCCACAGGTGCCGCCCGATCTCGTCAACAATAA
>CAMLPZ010000078.1 GCA_946482045.1 uncultured Asticcacaulis sp. | reverse complement strand
TGATGGCGAGAGCGCCCGAGATCGTGCCGCTGTAGGCTTGCGTCGCCGTGACGCTGTTGCTGTCGGTGGCCTGGACCGTGAAGCTGTATGCGCCGGCCGTGGTCGGCGTACCCGAGATCACACCGGTCGAAGCGTTGAGGCTGAGACCCGCCGGCAAGCTACCAGCAGAGATCGCGAAACTGATCGGCGCCGTGCCGCCCGACGTCGAAACCGTCTGGCTGTAAGCCTGCGACAAAAGCGGTGTCGGAAGCGTCGTCGTGGTGATGGCGAGCGGATTGGTGACGAGGCTGGAGTGGGGCGTTCCTGAGATATTCGTAGAATCCAGCTTGATAGTGACCGAATCCGTCCCCGCCGACGCCGGCGTATAGCTCACCGAATAGGTACCGTTGCCGTTGTCCGTGATGCTGCCAACCGTAGCGCCGGCATTGGTGCCACCGATCGTTACCGCCAGGCCGGAGGCAGCGCCCGTGACGACGGCATTGCTGCCGTCTCTGACTGTAATCACAATCGTCGTGGAGCTGCCGGCGATCCCGCCGGGTACCGAGGCCGTCGAATTCGCAGCACTGCGTACGCCTGTGACCGTCAGTGAAACCGTTGAAGCCGTCTGCGTGGTGGTCCCTCCTGCGACCGATGTGGCGTAATAGGTCGTCGAACCCGAGGTCGCACCGGTCACAGTGAAGGTGGCAAGGCCGTTTGAATCGCTGGTCGCGGTCGACGGCGAAACGGTGGCAATGCCGTTCTGGCTGGGGGTCAGGGTAACGGTGGCGCGGGACACAGCAGTGCCCGACGACAGCTTGCTGGTCACGACGATTGTCGCCGTCGCGCCCACCCCAATGCTAGCGGAAGACCCGCCATTTATAGCGATCGTGGTCTGCGCCGGATCGGGCGCGGTCAGATCAACATATTCGTTCAAACGCGCCAAGACGCCGTTGGCGCTGCCGCTATAACTGCTGCTACTTGAATAAGTACCAGCCAGCACAAGCATCCGAAAGCCCCCAGTGCCCTCGAAGGCCACAGCATCCATACGCACACTCCCGTTCGGATAGCGCGCTTTCAACACCCCTGTCTCCGAGAAAGGGACGCCGCCTATGGTATAATAAAGCGTACCCGCTGTATTGTTGAAGGTGCGTTGGCCGGAGCCGTCATTGAAATGGATAGATCCTGCATCGGCCGCAAGGACGGTCGTTGTCGTGAAGGTTGTTCCAGATAAGTTGCCCTGATAGGCACGGTCGAAGTAGATGTCGCCTGCCTGTGCCGGCGTCGCAAAGCCGACAAGCACCAGTAGAAAACACAACAGGGCAGCCACGCCGCCCGTCATATCTTGTCTGCGATCCGCAGCTACCGCCCGGGCTGAAAACTTACTCTTGGCGACAAACGAGACTTTACGCGACTGACACAACACTTTGGGAATTCTCCGCCGGCAACCGGGAGCCGAAAATGACATTCGTGCAATCGTTATCACGACAGGGTGTACAGTTTCTTACTGAGATTGTTACCGCGCCGTGACAATGCCGAGCTAAGGATAAAGCAAGCGGAGTGCATCTTTCCTCTCGGCGAGCCTTGCGCGCCAGAAGCAGACGTAGAACCGAATGAGAAGCGGTTCGAAATTTTCGCTCAAAAGATGGCGTAACGGGCCGGCATTAGCCAGGGCTTGCGCTTTGGTGGTCGTCCCTCAGAATGATGGTGTCATCAACCTACGGCGTCAGTTTCGTGGCCTGCGCCAAGCATCATCGAGAGACGACCATGAAGTACTATGCCGGAATTGATGTGTCTTTGGAACGCTCAAGTATCTGCATTGTCGATGCAGCAGGCAAGATTTGTCGTGAAGGCGAAGCGCTGAGTGACCCCGAAGCGCTCATGATTTGGTTTGCGAGCTTTGGTTCCGACCTAGAGCTCATCGGTCTGGAGGCTGGGCCGTTGTCGCAATGGCTTCAAGCCGAAATGACGGCCAGAGGGTTATCGTGCCAGTTGATTGAGACCCGCCATGTGCGCACCGCCTTCAAGATCATGCCCGTCAAGACAGACAAGAAGGATGCCCGCGGTATCGCGCAATTGATGCGGCTGGGCTGGTTCCGACCCGTGCACTGCAAGTCCCAACCATCGCAGGAGGTCCGTGCAATCCTGACCGCGAGAAAAGTCCTTCAGTCCAAACTCATCGATATCGAGATGAGCCTTCGCGGCATTCTGCGTGGCTTCGGCTTAAAGATAGGCGCCGTATCGACCGGTGGCTTCGAAGCTCGGATCTTTGAGCTTTGTGAGGGGCACGAAACGCTAACCCAGATCGCTCAAGCAATGCTCGACGCCAGGCGGGCACTGCTGGACCAGTTTAACATCTTCCATCGCAAGGTTCTTGCTATGGCCAGAGCCGACCAGCGAACGAAACGATTGATGACCATTCCTGGCGTTGGCCCTTTGACGTCACTTACCTTCGTGGCGGCAATCGACCAAACCGAGCGCTTCTCGTCGTCACGCGACGTCGGCCCTCACTTCGGACTGACGCCCAGAAAATATCAGTCAGGTGAAACAGACTACACCGGTCGCATCTCCAAGACCGGCGATGCCAGCGTGCGCACGGCCCTCTACGAGGCAGCCAACACAATCATGGTCCAGCCGAGTAAGGCCATCAAACTCAAGGCATGGGCGACTGCCCTCGCCAAGCGATCCGGCATCAAGAAAGCCAAAATCGCGCTTGCCAGAAAGCTCGGCGTCATCATGCATGCCATGCTGAAAAGTGGTCAGGATTTCGCCACCTCCCAAACCGAGAGGGCTGCCATGGCTTAAGCATCTCCCCTCTTCAGGCCGCTTCATCATACTCGGCCTGAGCCAAGGTCCCTTCGCCGGGACGCGAGGATCGGTCAGACCGTATGTCCGCTGGCAGCCAATGGGACTGCGACCGAAAGACAGGCCGGCCGAACCTTTTTCCTACACCATCAAGCAGCGCTCTCAGCAGACGACTGCGGACAGAAGCACGAAGCCGGCGATCGGAAATGGCTCAAAAGGGATTGACTTTAACTGGCCCGTTACAGAAGCGGAAGTAACTCTAGATATGATAGACGGGCCATGCTCGGCTTCCGCTATGTTTCGGAGCATTGATTAGTGGCGGCACTGCAGGATCGTTGTGATCATCTGAGGAGCTATTACCTTAAGCTCGCATGCCAGGCGTTAGTCTTGGGCCGGAAAGAGGTGCTCAGCCATATGGTCGATGAATACCCTGACCTTAGGCGCCATGTGGCGGCTTGAGGGCCATATCACTCGAAAGGGCCCGGAGTGGTCGATATCTCTCGCCAGAAGCGCCACCAGTTTTCGGGCTCGTAGTTCTTCGCGTATCGCGAAATCCGGCAGGCAAGCGATTCCGTGTCCGGCCACGCAGAGATCTATCAACGGTTCTATGGTATTGACGATCAACGACCGTGGCAAATCACGGGAGTCAAACGCCTTAATGGGCCAGTACTCCAGCCTTCCGCTGCTGGCGAAGCGATGATGCAGGCAGGCATGCGAGATCAAGGCCTTTGGGGACTGCGGGGTGCCGTGTTCGGCAAGATAAGCCGGCGCGGCGACGATCTGAAACCGGAATACGCCAACCTGCCGGCTCATCAACCGCGTATCTTTGGGTTCGCCTGCACGAATAACGGCATCGAACCCCTCTTCGATGACATCAACAAGACGATCGCTGAAGTCGATGTCGAGCGTGATATCCGGATATCTGCGCATGAAACTGCTGATTGCTGGGACAGTAAGCATGCTGACCATCGGAAGACTAACTTTTAGCTGTCCTTGAGGTGACCGTTTATGGGCAGCAAGTTCGAGGGTTGCGGCCTCATACTCGCTCAATATCCGATGCACCCGCTCAAGGAATAGCTTCCCCTCCGCCGTTATGGACAGCGTCCGGGTAGAACGGTGAAACAAGCGAACGGCCAGACGCTCTTCAAGTCTTGTGATTGCCTTAGCGGCAGCAGACGCTGAAAGACCATGCATCCGCCCGCCGGCGGCGAGACTGGAGTGCTCCGCGACCGATGCGAATAGAGTAAGGACCGAGAGATTTTCCATGTCGCCTCCATTGCGGCCATTTGTGACCGGAATGATCGGAATTCAAGCCACATTCCTTCAGACGGGATTGCACCTTACCCATGCGGCGCCAACCATGGAGCCCATCATGTCATCAGTCCCCTATATCTTTTCCCCTATCATCGACCGCCCTGCCTTACACTGGCCGACGGGCGGGAAAGTGGCTGTCTACGTCGCAATCAACATCGAACATTTCGAGGCCGGAAAACCATCGACCAGCATATTCGCCGGCACGGTCCATCTTGAACCCGATCCGTTGAATCACGGCTGGCGGGACTACGGCAATCGCGTCGGCATCTGGCGGATGATCGAGCTTTTCGACCGTCTACACTTGCCCGCATCGGCTTTGATCAATGCCGACGTGGTGACCCACTATCCCGAGGTCATCGAAGCGGCGCGCGAGCGCGACTGGGCGTTTGTCGCCCACGGCCGCAACAACTCGTCATGGCACAGCGGCTTCTCCGAGGCGGACGAGCGTGCTGAACTTGATCACGTCATATCCACCGTTCAGGCGGCGGCCGGTAAGCCAATCCTCGGGTGGATGGGGCCGGGCCTGACCGAAACCTACAACACCCCCGCCCTGCTGAAGGCGCGAGGCTTGAGCTATGTCCTCGACTGGTGCGCGGACGATCAGCCTTTTCCGCTCACAACCCCAGGCATGTGGTCTGTCCCTTACTCTGTCGAGTTGAACGACATCATGCTTTTTACGCAGCACGGCTTTACGGGTAAGAACTTTGTGCAAATTGTGAAGGACCAATATACCCAACTACGTCATGACAGTGAGGTGTCCGGTCGGGTGATGGCCTTGGCACTGCATCCCTTCGTCATCGGACAAGCGTTCCGTCTCTCTTACTTGTACGAAGCGCTGGCCTGGCTCAAAGAACAGCCTGACATCTGGTTCACGACGAGTGACGATATTGCGCGGCATATGATGCATAACGCCAATTCGATAGCTGGAGGGAATTCCAGACTCAGCCCTGTCAATCCATAGTGGTTGGTTGGCCAGCTTGCTGTAACCATTTTAGCCCGCTCTTGCAAATTGCAGCAAACACGTGACGGCCACGCGACTTATTCAACTTAATCCCTGACGGAGACCGCCTGCGGCGAGGGGCTTCGATAGCTGATTTCTCAATCCGGAACCGGCGCGTGGCCGGCAATCAGACCTTCGCGTTTAAGCGCCTGCCAGAACTCGGACGGGATCCTGGCCCGCATGGCGGCCGCATTCTGACGCAATTGCTGGGCGGTGCGCGCGCCGGGAATGACGGCTGATACCACGTCGGGTGCATTGCAGAACTGCAGCGCAGCGGACAAAAGATCGATGCCGTGGTCCTGAGCCAGCCGGCTCATGCTGGCCCGTTTCTCGATCGCACCGGCAGGAATGGTTCCGCTCCACAGGTAACGCTGGCGACCGGCCAGGAAACCGACCATCAGCGGCGTTCCGACGACGATCGACGCGCCTGATTTTCTTGCCAATGGGAACAGAGTGTCGAGCGCCTCGGTGTGATCCATCAGCGAGTATTTCGTCGCCTGCAAAATGATGTCCGGATCGGCCTCCTCAAGCGCGCGCCGGGCCGGTGGCAGCTCATTGACGCCCATGCCCCACGCCTTGATCAGCCCCTCCTCGCGCATTCGCGTCAGCTCCTTCATAGCACCCTTCCGGGCGATTTCGAACTGTTCGGTCCACTTCATGTCGCCGTTGTCAGGCGACAGGTCATGGATGAAGACGATGTCGAGCTGCGCCACGCCCAGCCGTTGCAGGCTGGCCTCGACCGACCGGCGCGCGCCGTCGGCAGTGTAATCGTAATGGTATGCGAACGGCGGGATGTCCTGCCAGATAGCGAGCTGTCCCGATTTGCTCGCATCCGGTGTCAGCAGCCGGCCGATCTTGGTGCTAAGAGTATATTCGCCGCGCGGTCGCCCTTGGAGCGCGACGCCGAGCCGCCGCTCGCTAAGACCCAGCCCATACCACGGCGAGGTATCGAAATAGCGCACGCCTTGGTCCCAAGCTGCATCGATCGTGGCCTGAACGTCTTGCTGTAATGTCGGGACGAAGGCATTGCCGAAAGGCACGCCCCCCAGTCCAAAACGGCTTTTTGGCCGAAACCGCCGCGTGACCGAATTGTGCGGCGAGGATAAGGGTGTCGCCCCGGCAGATCCGGCGACGGCTACAGCTGCGGCTGCGGTGTTGAGAAATTGGCGGCGTGACACGTCTGGCATGATCCTCTCCTCGGCATTGCCGCCACAGAACCGCGCATTTTTGAAACGCGCCAGAGGTTCTGGACAAGCGGGAGAGCCAGGGTGACGCGCGGGACATCAGGTGTTTAGAAACCGCTCTACTGCTTTGCGATAGCGACGGCTCAGGCGCAGTTGCGCGCCGGTGGACAGGGAAATGATCCCGTCGCCATGGGCGCTGATCCGTACACCCATGATCCGGTCAAGACGTACAATGGCTGAGCGATGAACGCGCGCGAAGTCGTCTTGGGGCAGCCTCGCTTCGAGCGAAGCAAGGCTTTCCCTGAGAAGAAAAACGCCTGTGTTGGCGGTGACCTCGGCATAGTTTCCGGCCGCGGCGATCCATTGTACGGCCGTAAACGGAATGACACGGATGCGGCCATTGCACCGCGCAACGAGGTGGGGCCTGGTCATAAGGCCATTGATCAGACGTATTGGCGTGTAGAGTCGGTTGCGGGCCCGCTCCAATACAGTACAAAACCGCGCACTGTCGAAAGGCTTTAACAAATAGTCGAGTGCCTGAACCTCAAAGGCTTTCACCGCATAGGCGTCATAGGCGGTGACGAAGACAGTCGCCGGCATGGCGTCCGCGCCGATGGCCTCGATGACGTCGAAACCCGACAGGCTGGGCATCTGAACGTCAAGAAAGACCAGATCCGGCTTATGCGCGTCGATGGCAAGAAGGGCTGCATCCCCGTTGTCTGCCTCGGCAACGACGTCAAATCCGTCCGTTTCCTCCAGCAGGTTGCGGATGCGCCAGCGCGCCAGGGGCTCATCGTCAACAATCAGCACGCGGATCATTGCGGAATACTCAAGGACACTTCGAACCCCTGCCCTGGCGCCGTGACGACGGCCAGCGACGCGCGATCGCCGTAAAGCTGATGGAGGCGCTGGCGGCATCCGCCGAGCCCCAGCCGTTCCGCGCTGCCGTCGGCGCCCGCCCCGTCATCCTTGACAGTCAGGTTGAGACTCCCTTTCGACAGAGACGCCTCTAGCACCAAAGTGCCCGGCCTCGGCAAAGGCGCGATGCCATGGCGGATGGCGTTTTCAGCCAGGGGCTGCAGCAGCAGGCTCGGCACGCGCGCGGACAAGGCCTCAGAAGGGATTGCGTTTACGACCCGTAGGCGCTCGCCAAGTCGCGCCTGTTCTATATCGATATAGGCCAGGGTGAAGTCGAGTTCGTCCGCAAGGGTCACGATCTGTGCCCGGTGTTCGTCGATCGATCGCCGCAACAGCTCTCCCAGCCGCGCGATCAGTCGCTCCGCCTGCGGTGGGTCCTTGCGCACTAGGGCAGAGATGGCGTTGAGCGCATTGAACAAGAAGTGCGGCTGCATGCGTGCCCGCAAGGCGGCGACCTCGGCTTCAGCCAGACGGGTCTCGAGCTGCGCCGCATCGACCTCGCGCCGGCGCAGCGCGGCATAGGCCCGGGCCATGCTAAGCACGAAGACGATGACGGCGTAGATCAGGATATCAATATGGAGGTTGCTGATAACCTTCTTGGAGAAGAGTCTGGGATCCGCGAGATAGGGTTCCGGATAGACGGTCCAGAAGACCGACATGTAAAGGATCGAGTGGATCGCTGCGATGACTATGGCCGCTGGGAGGTGAACACCTAAAAAGATTAGTGGCCGGCCGGCGTCGAAGCGAACGGTGCCCGCAACCACCAAGACCAATGGTGTGAGAATGGCCCAGCTCATATAGACGATCGCCGCATAGGTCAGGGACCGCTGCCAAGGTTCGGGCGTGCCCGAAGCGATCTGGGCCAAGGCGCCTTGGGCGGCACTGACGATGGTGACTAACCCCCATATGCCGAAGATCACGGCGGCGACGCGCCCCAGGCGGCCCGCCTGCCGATCCCTAACGTCCGAGGGTACCATCAGCGCTCCAAGGTTCAACATGTTGTCACGAAAGGTCCTCAATCCAACTCCTCACCCGCCGCCGGCTACAGCGCCTCGAACCGATTCTTATCGAGCGGGGATTAAGATTGCCAAATTCTTCATTGATGACGGCGGCGACCAACTCGGCATATCCTGGCACGCCAGAGGGCTGCTTCACTTCGCGTAGCTCGGAACATTATCCCTCAGAGCGCGCCACTCAGCCTCAGTTAGCGGAAGCAAAGGATAGGTTTCTGTATAATAGCGGGTCAGGTCGCCGCGAAACGGCCAGTCCGATGCCGCAACAAACCGCGTGATACCTATCCGACGCATCAGCGCCGCCAGTGCTTCTAGATCTTCTGGCTTGTTATCGGGACGCCATACGTCCGCCAAATCAAAGACAATGTTCCGCGTTCCCTCGGGATTTGCCTCCATTATCTCGGAAAAGGCCACCAGAACGGCCAACGTATTGGCGTCGACGCCGCCCCATCCACCGGCGTGCGCGATCTGGATGGGGGCGCCCTTGGCCGCCGGCAGTACGCTCTCTGCAAAGAGCCTCACGTCCTCCGCCCCATAATCCGGGCGCATGGTGCGCATATGGATCATGATCGCCCATCCGTTATCGGCTGCCGCGCTCACAGACTGAGCCAGACGGTTGAGTTGACCCGCTTTGCGCAGATCGAGCATTGAATTGGTCAGATGCAGTTTCAGACCACGCACCGCTGGATGCCCCTTGAAGCGCGCGATCTCAGCCAATGCGTCTTCGGATAGAGGATTTACGCTAATGAAGGCGCCAAGGCGTGACGGAAACTGCACTGCCAGCTCGACGGTAAAATCGTTGGCATCTCTCACCAGGGCCGTATGATCTGCCGGTAATGGCGACATAAGTGGGCTTTCCGCCAGATACGCCGTGGACATGACCAGGCTGCGGCGAACGCCGGCTCGATCCATTTCGGCTATCAGATCCCGGGCTGTCATTGGCACCACAAAGGCCGGATCGCATTTGCCGTACCGCGCCACGCTGTCGCAGAAGGATGGCAGGAACGCCAGGATGGCCGGCGAGTGGACGTGCACATGATGATCGACGCGCGGAGCGAACGTGACGGGCTCCGCCTTGCCATGAGCGCACCCCGTCAGTTGCCCGGCGGTTATAAGGCTGAGGGCCATGACCCATCGTTTTAGTTGCAAGCCGCGGCTCCTGATATGCATTACGGTCAGAAGAGCAAAGAATTGGTGGCGACACCAGAGACCGTTGAACGAACGGGATGAGCGCAATGACGAACGGGTGTGAAGTCAGCGCTCACCACGACCATTTTTGTATTGCCGGGTTCGCTTTTCAAACTTTGCGGTCCCGACTTGGACGTCGCACAGCCCGAGCATCCTGCGTAAGTGAGAGCTAATCCTGGCCTTTCTTACGGAATGTCTTCTGCGCCCTGCTGGCAGGAACATAAACGCCAGTAACACTATCAACGATGAATCCGGTTTCCGCGATGCGTCCGCCATAGGCGCCGCACGGATCGTTTGCTTGCGTGTAGCGCTTTTGGGGTGGCACCGTATCAGGTGACATCACTCGTGCCGCGTCGTCACCGAAGGGTTCAGCGAACTGGAGCGCGTCACCCAGCCGAGAAAACGAGGGGGAGTCCGTGCCGAGCGCCTGTGCCTGCCGCGCCCATACCAAGGCCGCAACCTGACGCGAACGTTTGTCCGGCCCGCTCACAGCTTTCATTTCCACTTCCGCCCCAAGGCCGCCCAGCGATCCCGGCAGGCGCAAGCCGAGGGGGCCAGGGATAAAGAAGTTGACGGCCGCCGCGGCGCCCGACCCAGCCGTTCCCGTCGGTTCGAACCATGTCACCGCCGAATGAACCTCAGCGTCACTTTGCGCCGGATCGGCAACGACCTCATAGCGCTCGGCGAGTTCGAAACAGAGCTGCGCTTCGACCTCAGCGAGAACCAGGGCTTTCTCTTCGCCCTTGAGTTCGTACCGCGTTTCCGCGCCTGTCGCCAGGCGCGTCGGGTGAAGGTAGACACGTCTGACCTCCGCAAGCGCCTGAGGATCGCGGAACTCGCGAGTCATGGTGCGGCCGGACTTGCCGGCTCTAAGATTGTCGGCCGCGGACAGCGATGAGGCGCCGGTCAATGGCGCACTGGCGCACCCTGTGAGGGTCATCACCGCGAACGTCGCCGCGGTGGCTAGGGCTGAGGCTTTCATTTGGATCCTATTCGCTGGTGGAATATGTAATACTTCTCGTCGCCGTCAAAGGCCCACAGGGCGGCGCGCAGTCTTTTGTAAAGACCGCCTTCGGATAGGCGCTGCGACGTGGTCGGTCTGCGTCAACGCAGCGGTTCGATGTCATGAACGCCGCGCGCCAAAGCGAGAGGTGCGCCTTTCGCCACCAACCGCCCGTCGACGACAGAGAAAAAGTCTATAAACCCCTTCAGGCGGTCTGGACCCTTCCTGCGGTGAAACACCGCGACCGCCAGATGCCGGCTTGTCGCGTCAAACACCAAGTCTTCAGGAAGAATGCCCTCTGCTTGGATGCGGTCCCTGTCGGCCAATTCACCTGTGGCCGGGTTGAAATCAAGCAGGTCGACACT
The DNA here is from genome assembly GCA_946482045.1 of uncultured Asticcacaulis sp. Next base: position 4,251 of record CAMLPZ010000078.1, on the reverse strand, counting down.
GTAGCGGCTGCGCCCCGGCACACCGTCCAGGAACCAGCGTTCAGGTAGGAAGGTGCGTTCGAGGTTGACCGTCGCGACCTTGTGCTGATCCGGGGACAGAGCCAGGCCTTCAGGGCTGCCGCCGACCTTTGACTGGCTAACAATCTTATGGGCCGCACCGCTTCCTCCATCGAAAGCAATGGACGTCACCAGACCCGGAGCGCCGATGACCCGCGCCAGAGCGCCAGGTCCAGCATTGATATCCGAAACGAGGTAGTACCGTCCATCCGCCGTCCAAATGCCGCGGCTGAGACGCTTGCCGACATTCAAGGGTGCGCCGTGCGGCTGGACGCCGGTAGGTGCGCCGTCAGCGTCGCGCGATAGCGCAAAAAAAGCGATCCGGCGCAGCGCGACATTGACCGCCAGCCAGTCGCCAGCCGGACTCCAGGCCAGTGACCGCGGAAACCGTTCCGTATCGTTAGCCAGGTAGGTCAGCGGCAGGGCGAAGACATGGCGGCGGCCCGGCCGTCCCTCATTTAGGGCAAAGACGATCAGCTGACCTCCGCCGTCTTCGCTGACAATCGCCAGCCACCGGCCGTCACCCGACAGCGAAACCGATTGAGGGTTTCGCCCGGCGTCTGCCTCGGCGATCGGCCGCAGACCGCTCGGCGATATGGCGAACACTGTCAATCGCGAACCTGCCGGAAGATCCCGTATGCTGTCCAGGCGGCTTGTGCCCGACGGTGGCGCGGCGCGCGTTTCGACGACATAGGCGAACCGGCCATCCGGACTGGTGGCGAGGACCTGCGGCCATGAGATGACGGAGTTGGGTGCCCTCGCCTCCGCCAGCGGACCCTTCGCGGTATCCGCCAGGGTCAGCGTGTCTGACACGCCGGGCAACGGCTCCAGTCCGCCGTCGGCATAGGCCGTCGCTGCCATATCGGTGTCGGAAAGCGCCAGGAGCCGGCCGGCGAAACCTGGCTTGCCGGAGGGAATGGCGGTTGGCTGGGCACAGCCACCAAGCACCAATAAGTAAACCAACCCCAAACCCGAGACCAACTTACGCATCTTAGCTCCTTTCGAAACGAAGTCGTTTCGTTTATATACATATCTGGGCTTTCCGTGTCTAGCCCGCTATGAGTCGAATCATGACGCTTCAGGATTTTCGCGAAGCTCGGGCCGGAGCAAAGCGGTCACTCATCTTGCAGGCTGCGCGGCAGGCGTTCGCGGCGCGCGGCATTGCGGCCGTATCGACGTTGGAAGTCGCCAACATGGCCGGCGTATCGACGGCAACGCTTTATCGCTACTTCCCGACCAAGCTCGACCTATTCTCGGCCGTGCTTAACGAATCCGTCGGCGATATGCGCAAGATATTGTCGGAAGGCACGGGTGATCTCGACGCATTATGTGTGGCCTTCGCCGCACTGCTTAGTACTCCGCAGGCCCGCAGCCTGGTTCGCATGGCAATCACCAGCGGCAATGCCGAGCTGATGCAGCGCTTCTATGAAGGCGGCAAGGCGGCGACGCGCCAGCTGTTCGACATGGCCGTCGAGCGTGAGGTCTCTGCCGGCCGTATTGTCACGGATGCCGACCCGGGGCAACTAATGGGCATGATTGAGCATTCAACCTTGCTGCTCGGGCTTCTGGCCGGCGACGATTGCCCAACGGTGCATCCGCCGGAACATATTGCAAACGAGGCGCTGAGCACGTGGCGCGCCCGTTTTGGGCTCCGTTGAAATACCGCTCAAGCCGTGCTCCACGAACAGAAGGAGACCATCATGATCACTTGCGTTATCCACTACCAGATAAATCCGGATAAGGTTCCTGCTTTCGAGCGCTTTGCGAAGGCGTGGATAAGCCTGGTCATCAAGCATGGCGGCCGGCATCACGGTTACTTCCTGCCGTCCGAAGGCTCCAGCGACACGGCTTTGGCTCTATTCAGCTTTGAGAGCCTTGCTGCCTATGAGCAATACCGCAACCGGTTCGACTCCGATCCTGAGTTCATTGCCGCTAACGCCATTCGCGATGAGAGCGGTTGCGTACTCAGATACGATAGGACGTTCATGCGTCCATTACTGCCCGAGGATGTGAATCAATTTCCTGACACGCTATCGTAAGGCAACCGGCCAAGAGTCGGACTATTGTGCTTTTAGCCCAAGACTTGGAAAGATGGCTTAACGGGCAGGCATTAGCCGGAGGGCAACTTCCGGCTCGACCTTGTTCACTTTCGAAAGTCTTGCCGCTTATGAGCAATACCGTAGCCAGTTTGCATTAGATCCTGAATTCATCGCTACGGATGCCATCCGTGGCGCGAGCTGCTGTGTTCTGAGATATGATCGAACCTTCACGCGCCCCATGCCGCGACAGAACATTCTGGCGTTCGAGATGCGTCATTATAGCGTTGCCCCCATGGCCGCCGGAAGGTGCGTGACTAGGGCGTCGATGGCATGGCGCACTTTGACTGGCAGGTGGCGCGTCTCGGGCCAAACGGCATGGACGTCGTAGGGAAAGCCCGGATATTGCGTCAGCACCTGCCGCAGGGCTCCACGGCGAAGCGGGTCGCGCACCAGCCACGATGGCAGCCAGCCGATACCTAGACCGGCTTCGCAGGCGTCGGCTATCGCGGCAAGATCGTCGAAGGCGAAGCGGCCGGCAGGTGCCCATTCCTGGACGCCTTCAGCTCCCGGCAGCCGCCACGGCGCCGCTGGCCCGGAGCGACGGTAGGACAGAGCCGCGTGGCTGTCTAAGTCGCCGATATCTGAGGGGGGCCCGAACTGGTCCAGGTAGGATGGCGCGGCGCAGACAATCATCGTCTGGCGCGCGATTCGTCGCGTCGTCAGTCCGGCGCCTTGCGGCGTGCTCCCTGTCCTTATGGCTAGATCATATCCTTCCTCAACGATGTCAATCAGGCGATCGCTGAAGGCAAATTCCAGCGAAAGCGCCGGATAGGCATGGGCCAGGTCCAGCAGCACAGGCATTACGCAGTGGCGCCCGAAATGAACAGGCGCGGCGATGCGCAGACGACCTGACGGTTCGCCCCGGTGTTCGGCGGCCAGGGTATCGGCTGCTTCCGCATCTGCGAGCAGGCTGCGGCAACGATCGTAAAAGCTACGCCCGATGTCGGTGACAGCGTGTCGGCGTGTGGTGCGATTGATCAGACTAACGCCCAGGCGGTTCTCCAAAAACTGGACGTGCTTGCCGACCATCGGCGCGGACAGGCCGAGCCGATCGGCTGCTGCCGCGAATGAGCCGAGATCCACGACGGCAATGAAAACGCCCATACTGGTCAATCTATCCATATTCGAAACTCTTGGTTAAGTCTGTATGCAAAAATCGCGATTTTTCCTGCCTGCGCACCAAATTAATATGCACGTCTTTGTAATCGACAGGAACAAGATGATGCCCAAAGTCGTGCAGTTTCATAAATTTGGCGGTCCCGAGGTCCTGCGTATCGAGGACGCGGAAGTCCGGTCCCCGGGTGTTGGAGAGGTGAGACTGGGGGTAAAGGCCATCGGCCTTAACCGGGCTGAAAGCTTGATGCGACGTGGCATGTACATTGAGACGCCGGACCTGCCGTCGGGGCTTGGGCTTGAGGCCGCTGGTATCGTCGACGCCATTGGCGTGGGCGTTACTGGCCTGGCTATCGGGGATGCCGTCAGCGTGATCCCGGCGACGTCCATGATCACCTGGCCGACCTATAGTGAACTGGCGGTCTTTCCGGCCGAACATCTTGTCCGGAATCCGGCGCACCTTGGCTGGGAGCAAGCAGCGGCGACCTGGATGGCCTACTTGACAGCATACGGCGCGCTGATCGACATCGCGACCCTGTCGCGCGGGGACACTGTAATCATTACGGCGGCATCAAGTAGCGTCGGCTTGGCCGCAATCCAGATATCCAATTCCGTCGGAGCTCATCCCATTGCAGTGACCCGCACGCATGACAAGACACAGGCTTTACACCAGGCGGGGGCATACGAGGTCTTGGCACTCAGTGACGGCGACCTGGCCGCACGCGTACAGGGCTTGACTGACAGCGCAGGCGCGCGGGTCGTATTCGACGCCGTTGGTGGGCCGCTCGTTGGGCCTCTCACCGATGCAATGTGCCGGGACGGAATCCTGATCGAATATGGCGGCCTCAGTGCCGAACCAACGTCATTGCCTCTGTTGACCGCCCTGACCAAACGGCTAACACTGAAAGGCTACCTCGTGCACGAAATCATTGAAGATCACGAACGGCTAGAGCGCGCGAAGACCTTCATCCTCGAGGGTCTG
>CAMLPZ010000077.1 GCA_946482045.1 uncultured Asticcacaulis sp. | reverse complement strand
GCCCTCGCCTTCCAGGTGGTATTTGCCGTCCTTGAAGAACTCGGTCGAAGCGACGTCGAGCGCCAGCCAGAAGTCCGAACCGGCCTTGTAACCCGCCTGCTCGCCCGCCTTCATAATAAAGGTCAGGGCGTCCTCGGCCGAAGCCAGGTTCGGCGCAAAACCACCTTCGTCGCCGACATTGGTGTTGTGACCGGCGGCCTTCAGGCCCTTCTTCAGCGAGTGGAAGATTTCCGCACCCATGCGCAGGGCTTCGGCGAACGTCTCAGCGCCGGCCGGAACGATCATGAATTCCTGGATGTCGATCGGGTTGTCGGCGTGGGCGCCGCCATTGATGATGTTCATCAGCGGCACGGGCAGGACGCGCGATTGCAGGCCACCGACATACTTATAAAGCGGCAGGCCGACCGACTGCGCGGCGGCGCGCGCGACGGCCAACGAAACGCCGAGGATGGCGTTGGCGCCCAGGCGCGACTTGTTCGGCGTGCCGTCCAGGTTGATCAGAGCCTGGTCGAGACGGCGCTGGTCCAGCGCTTCAAAGCCGTTGATGGCTTCGAAGATTTCGCCGTTGACGGCGTCGACGGCCTGACGGACGCCCTTACCGCCATAACGCTTCGGGTCATTGTCGCGCTTTTCGGCGGCTTCGTGGGCGCCCGTCGAAGCGCCCGACGGCACGGCGGCGCGGCCAAAGCTGCCGTCATCGAGGGTCACGTCGACTTCGACGGTCGGATTGCCACGCGAGTCGAGGATTTCACGGGCGACGATATCGATGATTTCGGGCATGAAGGGCGTCCTGCAATATGGAAGGGGAATAAAAGTCCGCGCCCCCTTAGCAAGGACCGCCCACAGTGGCAAGCCGCACAGCGCCGCAGAAAACGCCTCCAAGCCCTACGGACCGTCGTATGACTGCACGATCACTGCAAACTCTATTGTTTTGCCGACACCTGCATTGCGTGTTTTGGCCATATCGATACGCCCCCCGTGCTCGACAAGTTCGGCGATTTTCACGCAGTACTTGCCGTCAGTATCTGGGGCAAGCGTGCTTGTCACCACTCGGCATTTCAGATTTCCACCGGTACTGATGATCTGGCACCGTAAAACCACCATACCTTGTGGCTCGAGGTCGTCAGCGATAAAGGTTTCAAGCTCGGCAAGATCAAAGCGCTGTGCCCAAACAATGTATTTTGCACGAATAAAGTCGGTAGAATGCGAAGGCGAAGCCGCAAATGCGGATAAGCTCATAAATAGCAGTATGAATGTCGATAACCGCCGCATGACGCCCCCAGTTGTCTACGCTTAAAGGCTCAAGATATCACCGGGCCTGCTGAACACAAAGTCCGGCCGCTCGGCCTCAAGCCGATCGGGCGCCGCATAGCCCCAGCTGACGGCGCCTACGGCAATGCCGCATTCGCGCGCTGCTTCGATATCGCGGACCTCGTCACCGATCGACAGGGTTTCGGATGCAGTTACACTCGCCGCCTTCATGGCGCTGCGAAACTTCCCGGCCTTGCCGAACAGGGACGCCCCGCATTCATAATGACTTATGTTCGCCGCCGAAGGACCGAGGACTTTTTCGACATTTTCCCGGCTGTTCGATGTCACGACCGCGATCTGAACACCACGCCGACGCAACTCATCCAACATATGCGCTATGCCATCAAACAGCTTAATTTTATCCAGGTTTTGACCCTGCATCGCCTTGGCGTGCGCGCCGATCATCGGCACCTTCCACATGGGCACATCAAGCGCTTTCAGCAGTTCCCGGTTGTCCATGCGGCGCAAGGCGTCAAGGTTGGAACGGTCAAGTTTCCTGAACTTGAAGCGCTCCGCCAGAATATCAAAGACGTCGAGAAACCACGGAAACGAATCGGCCAGTGTCCCATCGAAATCGAAGATCACCAGTTTGTACGTCACGTTGTCATCCTTCGGCATTGCGCCCTTATGCGCCTTCGCAAAACATGCCGATACAAGGAGTTGCCGATGAATGAAACCAAAACATTTCAGCACGACGACCGCGTTCAGCACGCCGAAAAGGGGCTCGGCACGGTCGTCACCGCCCCGGACCGCGAAGAGGTCGACGTCGAGGTCGAAGGCTCGACCAATATCGGCCCGGACAGTGTTTTCGTGAAATGGGACGACGACCGCCTGCCGGTCGAAGCCGTGCCTTTGGCCCAGCTCGAAAAGGTCCCGGACTCGGCCGCCGCCATTTCCACCGGCTTTTAGCGCGATGACATTAAGTCCCCCCTTCCGTCAGCTCGCATTTGCGGAGCAAATGACGGAAGGTGGACTTCCGTTAGTTGGCTTTAGGAAGCGGTATCCGTCCCGCCGGATCGACGGCCTTTCCGTTCTCGAAGAGCGCGATGTGGGTATGCGGTCCGGTGGTGCGGCCGGTATTGCCTGACTTCGCCACTTCCTGGCCAGCCATGACCGTGTCTCCGACCTTCACCTGGAAATCCCCAAGGTGCTTGTAGTTGGTCACGAGGCCGCCACCATGGTCGATTTCCAGAACCTTGCCGAACCACGGCTCGGCCTCGTCGGCGCGTACGATGCGCCCACCCGCCGGCGCACGTACCGGCCTGCCGATCGGCGAGGCAATATCGACGCCCTCATGCAGCATTTTTTTTCCGGTAACGGGGTTCACACGCATACCGTAACCGCTCGATAGCCGGCCATCGACTGGCACGACGGTAAAGACCAGGGTCGGCGTAGCGGCCGCCGCTACCGCAACCGGCTTGGCGGCGGGTCCCTGCGACCAGGCCAGTTGCGCCAGGGCGACCGGCGCCAACAGGACGGCACCGGCCGCGACGAGCAGGCGTGTCTTGCGCGCCTTGGGCTCAGGGTGCATAATTTCACTAATTCTCATGCGGTAATCTCCAGATTCTGCGGGTGAGAAGGCCGCTGGGACGCATTGCCGTGCGTTTCCAGCGGCATGCCTGAGCGCCATGATGAGGGATTCAGCATAGGTCTCGCGCATGTGGGGCGCCGAACCGGTTACCCGGGCGTCGCAATCGAGTTCCGCCGCCAGCCGGCATTTCCGGGTCTGGGCACGGACAAACGGGTTGAACCACAGACAGACGTCGATCCAGGCCAGCACCGCGAAGTAGAGCGGATCGCGGCGCATCAGATGCGCGCGTTCATGACGGATGATAAGGTCTGTCTGTATCGGCGAAAGATGCGGCAGGAGGCGTCCCGGCAAAAGAACGGTCGATTTCCCCCACGCCAGCGCAATGCCCGTGCGCTCAGAAACGCGCACGCCCTGCCCCAAGGTGCCCTGAGGGATCGCGCGGGCACACACCATGGCGATACGCGTGTAAGCGATCAGCAGGCGTACCGCCAGAACAAGAGCAACGGCTGCGTAGAGCGCCATTAGCGTCATGGGCGCCAGAGGCCACAGGCTGATCGCATCCCGCTTTGCCGCGACGGTTGGCGCGACCTCGCCGATAAAGCCGCCATCGATATCGCCCATCGGCGACAGGGGCAAAGGCAGCGGCACATGCACGGCGAACAGCCGTGCGACCACAAGCACCCCAACTCCCAGCAAAACCGGCCCGAGCATCAGCAGCAAAACGCGCTTTTCCTGAGCGTCATTCGGTATGCCCGACGCAGGCTCGACACATCGGCGCGTCAGGAAAACAACGGCACTCCAGACAAGCGGTAGCGCAAAAACAACCAGCAATATCGCCGTCATGACCTGCCCTCGCCCTTCGCCTTGGCCGACAGATCCTGAAGCAGGGTTTCGAGTTCCGCGATCTCGCTGGGTGACACCAGCCGGCTGCCGGCAAAGGCCGCGGCCGGCAATGGCGCATCGAGGTCAAGCACATCGCGGGCAAAGGCGCTGGCCAAAACCGCCAGGGTCTCGACCTTGGACTGGGCGGCGACATAGGTATTCAGCCCATGCACCGCCTCAAGGCCGACAAGCCCCTTCTCGACCATGCGCTCCAGAGTCTTGCGTGTTGCCGAATAGGACCAGTTGGTTTCCGGGGCACTGGCATCGTGCAGTTCGCGGGCGCTCAGGCGCCCTTCCCGCCACAGATGGCGCAGCAGTTTCAGTTCATAGTCACTAGGCTTGATCATGGTTGCCAACTCAATTGCGACACACGTCGCATGTGTGCGACAATAATTTAACTCTGGCAACAAAAAAACGCGGACCTTGCGATCCGCGTTTTAAAACTCGGTCAGACCGACTGAATTAGTCGTTCTTCGGCGTGATAACCTGACGGCCCTTGTACATGCCGGTCTTCAGGTCGATGTGGTGCGAACGGCGCAGCTCACCGGTGTCCTTGTCCTCGGTGTACGGGTTCGCACCCAGAGCGTCGTGCGAGCGACGCATGTTGCGACGCGAGGGCGAAGTTTTGCGCTTGGGTACGGCCATGTCCGTCTCTCTGCTTTCTGGTCAAAGGCCGAACATCACGCGGACGTTCAGGCACAAAATTGGGGTATGACTCAACAGGGTTGGTCAGGAAGGCGCGCTTATGCCTCAACTCGCCTGTGCGATCAAGGGGGAAATGGCCCCATAAACGCGATATTTCGCGGAGTCTTTTGCTTCGTCGCATTTCCTAGCGGCGAACCGGCGTCCACTTCGCCGGGAAATGCTCAGGCGCTGAATTGCCCGCGTTTACTTATCGCCTGCAGCTTCTGCCACGCCTGTTCTGCCTGGCCGGCATCAAAGGTCTGGGGCGATTCGAGTTTGCGGCCATCACGCAAGGTCACCGTAATCGCGTGCGATATACGCCCCGCCTTGTCGTCATAGCTGTACTGCTGGCGGTCGATGGTCTCGATCTGTTCCGGGTGGATGCGGAAATCACGCTGCCACGACGTCAGGCTGAGCAGCCGGATGCGGATATGATCGTCGCCGATGCGCCACTCGCGATGCCGGCCGACAACTGCCCAGACGATGATAAACAGGGCCAATGGACTGGCGATCAGCAGGAGCAGGATGAGCGACAGCGGCGAAGCCTTGCCGGCCATGACGGGCGGCAACTGGCTGTAGGCCGACGCCACCGTGGCGATCGCCAGCACGACGCCCATGATGAAATACAGGCTCCGTGCGGCAAAGCCGAGATCGTCCTTGAGCTTCATCCGTATTCCCCTGATTGATGACCAAGGATAACGCGGATTACGCCCATTATCAAATCACTCGCCGATCTGGGCCGAAGCCTCGATTTCGACCAGCCATTCCGGGTTGATCAGCGCGCTGGTGCCGAGGAAGCTCGAGGCCGGACGGATATCGCCGAACAGCTCGCCATGAGCGCGCGCAGCATCCTTCCACAGCGACATGTCGGTTAGAAAGATGCGCGTGCGGACGATGTCCGATGCCTGGCCACCGGCCTGCTCGACCGCCTTGATGATGATCTCCAGCGCCGCCTTGGTCTGCTCGTAGGCGTCGGCGCCCGCGACCTTGCCGTCGCGGATCGGCGCCGTGCCCGACACTTCGATGCGGTTGCCGACGCGAACGGCGCGGGAGAAACCGATCTCGCCTTCGAACGGCGAGCCGGAGGAAATCAACTGACGGGACATGGGATCATCCTGGGAAGTCTGAAAAAGAATGCGCGTCGCTTACGCTGTCATGCCCGCCGGATCAATGGCTTACTCGCGGAATCTTAGACCAGCCGGCTGCGTTCCATCGCCGCGGCGATGAAGCCCTTGAACAGAGGATGCGGAGCGAACGGGCGCGACTTCAGTTCCGGGTGGTACTGGACGCCGATGAACCACGGATGGTCCGGGCGCTCGACGATTTCCGGCAACAGCCCGTCCGGCGACATGCCCGAGAACTTCAGCCCGCAGGCTTCCAGAGTGGGGATATAGTCGCGGTTGACTTCGTAGCGGTGGCGATGGCGTTCGGAAATCTCCGTGCCGCCATAGATTTCGGCCACCTTGGACCCCTCGGCCAGCTTGGCCTTGAAGGCGCCGAGCCGCATGGTGCCACCCAAATTGCCATCGGCCTTGCGCTGTTCGAGTTCGTTGCCATTCAGCCACTCGGTCATCAGGCCGACCACCGGTTCGCCGTCCTGGCCGAACTCGGTCGACGAGGCATTCCCAATACCGGCCATGTGGCGCGCCGTTTCCAGCACGGCCATCTGCATACCGAAACAGATGCCGAAATACGGAATTTCATTTTCGCGCGCGAACCTGGCGGCCGCGATCTTGCCCATGGCCCCGCGTTCTCCGAAGCCGCCGGGCACCAGGATAGCGTGGGTGTTTTCCAGACGCTGGATAACCGCGTCCGGATCGCCTTCGAAGGTCTGGGCTTCGACCCAGTCAATCTTGACCCGAACATTATTGGCCATTCCACCATGATAAATGGCTTCGATCAATGACTTATAGGCGTCTTTTAAGACCGTGTATTTGCCGACGACCGCGATCTGGACCTCGCCGTCCGGATGCTGGTAGCGTCTGGACAGGTCTTCCCATTGCGACAGATCGATATTGTCATCACCGTGTTCGATGCCGAAAACATCCAGCACCTCGGTATCGAGACCCTGGCGATGGTAGTCGATGGGCACGGCGTAAATGTTTTCCGAGTCCATGGCCTGGATGACGGCCGACGGGCGGACATTACAGAACAGGCCGATCTTGCGGCGCTCTTCGACCGGGATCTCCTGCTCACAGCGGCACAGCAGGATGTCCGGCTGGATGCCGATGCTGCGCAGTTCCTTGACCGAATGCTGGGTCGGCTTGGTCTTCATCTCGCCGGCAGTCTTGACGAACGGCAAGAGGGTCAGGTGGATGAAGCAGGTCTGGCGGCGCGGCAGTTCCTGGCCCAGCTGACGAATCGCCTCGAAGAACGGCAGGCCTTCGATATCACCCACCGTGCCGCCGATTTCGACTAGGACGAAGTCGGCGTCGCCGGCGTCAGCCAGGACGAAGTTCTTGATCTCGTTGGTGACGTGCGGAACGACCTGGACGGTGGCGCCCAGATAGTCGCCGCGGCGTTCCTTCTCGATGATGTTCGAATAGATGCGGCCTGTGGTGATATTGTCGGCCTTGCTGGCATTGACGCCCGTAAAGCGCTCATAGTGTCCGAGGTCGAGGTCGGTTTCGGCGCCGTCGTCGGTGACGAAGACTTCGCCGTGCTGGTAAGGGCTCATCGTGCCGGGATCGACGTTCAGATACGGGTCCAGCTTGCGCAGCCGAACCTTATAGCCGCGCGCCTGAAGCAACGCACCGAGGGCCGCCGAGGCGAGCCCCTTGCCAAGCGAAGAGACCACCCCACCGGTGATGAATACATAACGGGCCATGACGGCGTAATCCTGAAAGTCCTCTGATACGGTGATTCGACCGCATCACGCATTTAACAAAAAAGCGGCTCACCTGTGAGTGAGCCGCTAAAGCTGTCTACCCGGCACAGACTACGGCTGTGAGGGCGTCGAAGCCGGCGCGGCCGACGACGACGAGTTGGCGAAGATACTGCCGACACGCGGCGCCTGCGACGATGCCGAAGACGACAGAGGCGCCGGCAAGGCAGTAGGCCGCTGGGCAGCCGGCGCGGTACGCGATGCGGCCGGAGACGTAGCCTGCGACGCGGCGGGCGCCGGAGTGGCGACAGGGCCGGCCAGCGGCAGGTCATTCAATGACGGCGCAGCGCTCGAAGTGGTGGCAGCCGCCGGCGCCTGGGCCGAATTGGCGGTTTGCGGCGTGCCGGGCAGAACCAGGCTGGAGGTATCGACCGAATCGACCGCCGACGACGTGCGGCTGGCGTAGTTCCCGACAACTGTCATGCCAATGCAGTTCACGAAGAACAGGATACCCATGACGCTGGTCGCCTTGGTCAGCAGGTTGCCGGCGCCACGCGCCGACATGAAGCCCGACGGGCCGCCGCCCATGCCGAGCGCGCCGCCTTCGGACCGCTGGATGAGCACCAGAACGATGATGATGACGCTGATGAGAATCTGAACCGTCAGGAGGATGCCAAGTAACATATGCTTTTTGTCTTTAGGTCACAGCCAGAGATGCGGATCGCGAACGCGTCCGTGAAAGTTGCACGCCCTTAGCACCCTTGGTCATGGATGGCCATAGGCGATTTCCGGAATACATACCCCATTTATGCAGGGTACCGAAGATTACAAGAGGACAACCGGTGTCAGGACAAGAATGAAAAATCAGACCGGAGCCTTGTCGGCCGCCGCGACGATCGGCATGAAGTCCTCGACCGTAAGCGATGCGCCGCCGACCAAAGCGCCACTGACACCTTCGATGGCCAGAATGCCTTCGACGTTCGAAGCCTTTACCGACCCGCCGTAAAGCAGCTGCGGCTCGTGCAGACAGTTAAAGCGCGAGCTCAAGAAAGAGCGAATTAAGGAAAATGCTTCAAGTATTTGCTGGTCCGTTGCCACCAACCCCGTACCGATGGCCCAGACCGGTTCATAGGAAAGGTGGAAGCGCTCGGTCCTCAGTTCTTCCGGCAGACTGTCGGTCAACTGGCGCGACAGGACCTGGGCAGTCAGCCCCTGGCGGCGCTGCTCCAACGTCTCGCCGATGCATATGACGGGCTCAAGGCCGGCCTTGAGCGCCGCAATCGCCTTGCGCGCCACCAGGGCGCAGGGTTCGAGGTGGCCGTGGCGCCGCTCGCTGTGGCCGAGAAGGACCATGTCTGCGCCGCAGTCCTTTAGCATGGCGGCGCAGATGTCACCCGTATAGGCGCCGAAATCGGCGTGATGGCAGTCCTGCCCCCCCAGGATGACGCCTGTCCCTTCCAGGGCGTCCGCCAGCAGCGGCAAGAGGGTATAGGGTGGGAACAGGGCGACACGCGCCTGGTATTTTCGGCTTTCAGCCGCGATAGCCTGGGCAACCGGAATCTGGCTCTTCAGGCCATTCATCTTCCAGTTTGCCGCAATAAGATGACAATGTGGCATTTAAGTCTTTGTTGTTATGTGATGTTTGCGCGCCCTCGCCTATTCCGCCCGGCCGGCAATCGATCTTGCCGGTCTCTAACGCGGGCACAAGTTCATGACGCAGTGCAAAACATAGACTGGCATGCGCCCTATCGCCAACAGAAAAAGGCCGGACCTTTCCGTCCCCGCCCGTAATTTTTCTTTGAAACTGCCTTGATCGTGCCGTATGAACCCGTCAACTAGGTTTAAATGCCGATATAACGACACCGGACGCAATTCGAATGATCAGCCTCTTCCGCCAGTTCACCAAGTCATGGGTCTTTATCGGCCTGATGGCCTTGCTGATCCTGTCCTTCGCCATCTTCGGCATGAGCGACGTGTTCAAGGGGCAGTCCACGACCAATGTCGTCGAGGCCGGCAAGCGCGTCGTGTCCGCCAACGATTTCAAACAAATCTTCGAAACCAACAAGCAACAGTGGGTGGCTGAGCGCAATGGCCAGTCCTTCACGAACGAGGAGTTCGTGGCCCAGGGCGCCCATACGGCTATGGTCGAACAGTTGGCCGACCAGCAGTCGCTGGGCGCCTGGCTCGACAGCCTGCGCATCAAGCCCTCGGCCAGGTTGATCGTCGACCAATTGGCGAAGACGCCGCAGTTCTTCAATTCGGCCACCGGCAAGTTCGACAGCGAAACCTACAAGCAGGCCCTGGCCCGCGCCCAGATCGACCAGAAGATGTTCGAGCGTGACGTTGCGGACCAGCTGGCCGGCCAGCAGTTCGTCACGGGGGCTTTGGCGGGCTTTCAGGCGCCACGCGTCTTCTCGACGGCCGAGGCCGCCTTCTCGATGCAGACGCGCGACTTCAGTTATTTTTACGTGACCGAACGCAGCATCCCGGCCCCGGCCATGCCGACCGACGCGGAGGTTGCCGCCTTCTATCAGGAAAACCTGGCCCGCCTGACCATGCCGGAACTCCGCCAGGCAGCCATCGTCACGTTGAGCGTCGAGCAGTTCATGCCGGGCGTCCAGGTGAGCGACGCCGATGTGCGCAAGGCTTACGAGGCCCGCCTCGAAGGCGCACGCACGCCGGAAACCCGCAGCTTCATCCAGATCACCGCGCCGGACGCCAAGGCCGCCGACGCCATCTCTGCGGCGCTGAAGGCCGGCCAGGCGCCGGACGTCGTGGCAAAGGCCAACAAGGGCACGCTGCTGCGCATTGACCGCCAGGCCAAGTCCGCCGTTCCCGACGCCAAGATCGCCGAAGCCGCCTTCGCCATGAAGACCGGCGAGGTCTCGGGTCCGGTCCAGGGTGAACTCGGCATTGCCGTCATCCGCATGGGCGATATCAACGCCGGTTCCACGCCTTCGTTCGAAAGCATGCGCGGCCAGATCACCGAGGACCTGAAGCGAGAAGCCGCCGCCGACAAGCTGAACGACGCCTCACACAAGCTGGCGGACGCTTTGGCCGCCGGTGAGGACTTTCATGCCACCGCCCAGAAGCTGGGCCTGCAGGTCAAGGACCTGCCGTGGATGAACGCTCAGGGCAACATCATGACGCCGCAGGGCATGACCCAGGGCAACGACTATTCGCGCTACCCCAATATCGTGAAGGCCATCTATGACCTTCAGCCCGGTAGCACCTCGGACGTCCAGGAAGCCGGCCAGGGCCAGTATTTCGTCGTCAACCTCAAAAGCGTAAAGCCGGCCGCCGCGCCGCCGCTTGACAGTGTCAAGCCGCAACTGATCGGCGCCTGGCGCGCTCAGAAGGCCACCGCCGCCATCGAGGAGAAGGCCGAGGCCCTGGCCGCGCGTCTTGGCAAGGGCGAATCGCCGACGACCCTGGCGGCTGAAGCCGGCAGCCCGCTGCAGACGGAAAAGGGTGTCGACCGCTCGGGCGGCGCGCGCCAAGTTCCGCCGGCGATCACGGGCCAGGTCTTCAACGCCAAGCAAGGTGAATCCTTCCACGCGCCGCTTCAGCCGGGCGTTATCCTGGTCGGTCGCCTCGACGCCGTCCATCAGGCGCAGGCCGCCGCCGCCAACACGGCGGCCGCCAGCCTGAAGACCCGCATGGGCATGTCGATCGCCCAGGACGTCGTGGGCCTGGCCCGCACCGCCGCGCGCGGCGCCGTCAAGACCAAGACCTATCCGAACACCGCGATCCGCGTGCTGGGCGTTACGCCGCCCGAAGCCGACGCCAAGGACGCCAAAGCCAAGGACGAGAAAAAGTCGTGACCGCAACGCCTTCCGTAGCAGCGCGCGGCGCGCAACCGTCACCGGAAGACGTCAAAAGCGCCTTTGAGACCCAGTATGCAGACGGCAAGCCGTCCATCGTCTGGCGCACGCTGATCGACGACCTGGAGACGCCTGTTTCGGCCTATCTCAAGCTCGGACGCCAGCGTCCGTTCAGCTTCCTGTTCGAGTCGGTCGAAGGTGGCGCGCTGTCGGGCCGCTATTCGATCATCACGCTCAATCCTGATCTCGTCTGGCGCTGTTTCGGCGACAAAGCCGAGTTAGCCACTGGCGAGGGTATCGCCCGCGAAACCTACGTGGCTGAAGACAAGCCGACGCTCGAATCGCTGCGCGCCTTCGTGTCCGCCAATAAGATGGACATCCCGGAAAGCCTGCCGCCGATGGTGTCGGGTGTCTTCGGCGTCTTCGGCTACGACATGATCCGCCTGTTCGAGCCGCTGGGCGAAGCCAATCCCGACCCGCTCAAGCTGCCGGACGCCGTCGTCGTGCGCCCCTCCGTGGTCTGCGTCTTCGACAATGTCGCCCACGAGATCCTGCTGGCCAGCCCGGTCTGGCCGTCGGAGCTTTCCGCTCAGGACGCCTATAGCGCGGCACTGGCGCGTCTCGACGCCGTCGAGGACGACCTGCGCGTGCCGCTTAGCGCCCAGCCCGCGCCACGCGAACACGCCCAGCAACCTCTGTCGTCGCCGACCTCGCCACTCGACTTCGGTACCATGGTCGACACCGCCAAGGAATATATCCGCGCCGGCGACATCTTCCAGGTGGTGCTTAGCCACCGCTTCGAAGCGCCCTACCCGCTCGATCCGTTCGCCTTCTACCGGTCCTTGCGCCGGCACAACCCTTCGCCCTACCTCTTCTATCTGAATTTCGGCGACTTTCAGTTGGCCGGGTCCAGCCCTGAAATCCTGGTGCGCATCCGCGACGGCAAGCTGACCATTCGCCCGATCGCCGGCACGCGTCCCCGCGGCAAGACGGTCGAACAGGACCGCGCGCTCGAAAAGGAATTGCTGGCCGATCCAAAGGAACTGTCTGAGCACCTGATGCTGCTTGATCTCGGCCGCAACGACGTCGGCCGCGTCGCCAAGCCGGCCAGCGTCCGCGTCACCGAGAAGTTCATCATCGAACGCTACAGTCACGTCATGCACATCGTCTCAAACGTCGAAGGCGATGCACCGGAAACGCTTGATCCGGTCGATGCGCTGCTGGCGGCACTTCCCGCCGGCACGCTGTCGGGCGCGCCCAAGGTGCGGGCGATGGAGATCATCGACGAGCTGGAGCAGGTCAAACGCGGTGTCGGGTACGGCGGCGGCGCCGGCTATATCTCTTCGAACGGCAGCGTCGATGTCTGCATCGTCCTGCGTACAGCGCTGTTTAAGGATCGTAACATCTACGTTCAGGCCGGCGCCGGTGTCGTTGCCGACAGCGTGCCGCAGATGGAATACGAAGAAACCTGCCACAAGGCGGGCGCGCTCATCCGCGCGGCCCAGGACGCCTGGCGCTACGATTACAAGGCGAACTCGTAATCCCGAGGCTCAGTGTTCCGTGGCGATCAGCACGGCGTCCCGCACAGGTCCCGACTGCGACGGTGACGCAGAGAGCTCAAAGTCTGCTGAAGCCGTCGCCGGCATCGCGTTCACTTTCAACGGCTTTTTCGGTTCTTCGTGTCCGCTTAGAAGCGTGATCAACAGCGTACCGGACACCGCCAGACCGGTAATGGCGGCCAGCGACGACAGGCCATTACGTGACGTGCGCTGATCTGACGAACGCAATAGCCCCAAGGCTTCGGACAGGCGCGCGTCGCGCTCTTCCATGTCTGCGGTCATATCGTTGAACTGCGTCATGCGTGTCATCGCCGAATCTCATCTGTTGCGGCCGTCACTCAAGCATCAAAGCGTTAACCAATCTTAACCCTGGGTCGGAATCTTATAGCTTGGAAATGGCGGCCGCATTGCTTAAATGATCAAAGGCTTTGCGTGCTCTCGACTTCCACCGGACGCGCTTCGCGGAGGCGTACATGATTCTGGTCATCGACAACTACGACAGCTTTACCTACAACCTTGTCCACTATCTCGCCGAACTGGGCGCGGAGACGAAGGTGTATCGCAATGACGCCCTGAGCGTTCAGGATGCCCTGGCGCTGGCGCCGAACGCCATCCTGCTGTCGCCGGGTCCGTGCGCGCCCGACCAGGCCGGCATCTGCCTGCCGCTCTTACGCGCCGCGCCGGAAGACATGCCGGTCCTGGGCGTTTGCCTCGGTCATCAGTCGATCGGCCAGGCCTATGGCGGCGATGTCATCCGCGCCAAGGCTTTGATGCACGGTAAGACCAGCCAGATTCATCACAATAACAAAGGCATTTTCAAAGACTTGCCAAATCCATTTACAGCGACACGTTATCATTCTCTGGCCATAAAACGCGAAACGCTTCCTGAGGATCTGGAAGTGACGGCATGGACCGATGACGGCGAGATCATGGGGGTCCAGCATAAGACCCGTCCGATCCACGGCGTCCAATTCCACCCCGAATCGATTGCCACCGAGGGCGGGCACCAGCTTCTGGCCAACTTCCTCGAACTGGCCGGAATCAAGAGTCAGAACCTCTATGTCTGACGCCTTCAAGCCTTTGCTGGCGCGCCTGGCCGACGGCGCGACGCTCGACGGCGACGACGCCGAAGCCTTTTTCGACGCCTGCCTGCGCGGCGAGCCCACCCCGGCCCAGGTCGCGGCGGCCGTTACCGCCATCAAGTTGCGTGGCGAAACCGTCGGCGAAATCGCCGCGTGCGCCCGCGCCATGCGCAAGGCCGCCATCCATTTGGACCACCCTTATGACGTCATCGACGTCTGCGGCACGGGCGGCGACGGCCTGCACACGCTGAATATCTCGACCGCCGTAGGCTTTGTCGCGGCCGGCGGCGGCTGCAAGGTCGCCAAGCACGGCAACCGCGCCATCACCTCCAAATCCGGCACCGCCGACGTCCTGGCAGCCCTCGGCGTCAATATTGAAGCAACGCTTGAGCAGCAACGCAAAGCGCTTGACGACGCCGGTATTTGCTTCCTGTTCGCGCAGGCGCACCACGGCGCCATGAAGCACGTTTCGCCAATCCGCCAGCAGCTGGGTTTCCGCACCATTTTCAACCTGCTGGGCCCCTTGAGCAACCCCGCCGGCGCCCGCCGCCAGGTCGTCGGCGTCCCCTCGCCGCGCTTTGTCGAGCCCATCGCCCAGGCATTGGGCGCATTGGGCGCCACGCGCGCCTGGGCTGTCCACGGCGCGGGCCTGGATGAACTGACGACGACCGGCGAAACCGAAGTCGCCGAATGGGCGGACGGCAAGATGCGCCTGTTCCGAATCACGCCGGAGGCCGTCGGCCTGCCGCGCGCGGCCCTGGCCGACATCACCGGCGGCACGCCCGACCACAATGCCGCTGAACTCAAGGCGCTGCTCGAGGGCCGCAGAAGCGCCTATCGCGACATCGTGCTGCTGAACGCCGCGGCCGCCTTCCTGGTCGCCGACCGCGTCGAAACCCTGCGCGAAGGCATCGAGCTCGGTGAAGCCGTCATTGACGACGGCCGCGCCCGCCGCGCCCTCGACATCCTCATCGCAACGACGCAAGGCTCCTGATGGACATTCTGGAATCGATCGCCACTTACAAGCGCGAAGAGGTTAGCCAGCGCCGTGAACGCGTAACCGTCCCCGAACTGGAAGCTCAGGCGGCGGAGATCGGTGCTCCGCGCGGCTTCATGAACGCGCTGGTGGCCGGAAAACGTCCTGGAAGTCTCGCCCTGATCGCGGAAGTCAAGAAGGCCAGCCCATCTAAGGGCCTGATTCGCGAGGACTTCGACCCGCCCTTTCTGGCCAGGTGTTATGAGGCCGGCGGCGCCAGCTGCCTGTCGATCCTGACCGATAACCCCAGCTTCATGGGCCACGAAAGCCATTTCCAGATGGCACGCGCCGCCGTCT
>CAMLPZ010000076.1 GCA_946482045.1 uncultured Asticcacaulis sp. | reverse complement strand
GCCGTCGCTATTGCTATCGCAATTACTTGGTGGGCTGATTGAGTCTCGAACCTAGCCCGGTACCCCTCCATTATCGAACAAGCGCGGCAGCAGTGGCACCCTGGGGAAAAACGATGGTTGGGGTTCCAACCATCTGGGATAAAGTTCCCGAGCAAGAATCGCACTTGAAAAAGCAAGACTGATGTTTTATGCATCAGTTTTACAGCCATATATTGGATTTTTCAGCACATGATGACGGCGGGGCAACTCAGGGCATCACGCGCCTTGCTCGGGATCGATCAACGGGAGCTCTCTGCCCTGTCAGGCGTCTCCCTGGCCACCATCCAGCGCATGGAAAAAAGCGAAGGGAATGTTCGTGGGGTTGTGGAGTCCCTGACGAAGGTCGTCGAAGCTCTGGATCGGGCGGGAGTAGAGCTGATCTCGGAGAATGAGAGCAGCGAAAGAGGCGGCCGCGGTGTACGCCTTAAGGCTGCCCCTGTTCGCACGATCCCGCGTCACAATGGTTCAAACTTGCCTTCTTCGGCGAATTGATAAGCCACTATTGCTCCCGAAAGGTAAGCTGTGACGCCAGCGCGTGAATATACAAGCATGAATGACCGCCCCGGCTGGGTTCTTCAATCCGGCGCCAATGGGCCATTTACTCTGCGGACCGACCATACGCTGAGCCTGCATTTCGACGGCTTGCATATCCAGTCCGAAATGTCGCTCGAAGATCCTTTTCGCCTTGTTCTTCACTACACACAGGCCATGATGGCCTTCAAACTGTTCAAACAAGACCCGTCACACATTCTGATCATCGGCCTGGGCGGAGGATCTCTGTCCAAATACTGCTTTCGCCGATTTCCAGACGCGAAGATTGTCACCATAGAGAATTCCGCAGAGGTGATCAGGCTTCGGGATATGTTTAACATCCCGGAAGATGGTGACCGGTTTGAGGTCATTCAGGCCGATGCCGCCGACTATATGGCGCGGCTCCAACACCCCACCGACATTCTGTTGCTCGATGGCTTTACGGTCGATGGGATGCCGGAACACCTGTTCTCCACGACCTTTTACAGCAACTGTTACGAGGCGCTGACCGATGGTGGCATCTTGGTAGCAAACCTCGTGGGTAGCGACCCGCATCTGCACGAGCAGATCGGCCGCATCGCGGCCAAGTTTCAGCGGAATTGCGTGATCGCATATGCGAAGCGCTGCGACAACTACATCGTCATGGCCCGAAAAGGAACCGCACGGCTACAGGAGGATGTTGCAACGGACGTGCGGCGACTGCTCATAAGGCATAGGAAGGGTTTGGACATCCCCTACTTCCAAGGGCTAGACGACTTCTATGGCCCCCCGCGCTGACAGCATCTTCGATCGCGATTTCGATGATGCACCGAACTCAACGGCGCTCATGATTACATTCCAGCTCAAAACGAGGGCGGTGACCAATGGCGCACTCGCGGACGGCTGAACACCACACAAGAGAAGGACACACAGATATGACGGATGACAATAGCGAGATCATCGTTAAGGACGCGAACGGCACACGCCTCAGCAATGGCGACAGCGTCACCCTGGTTAAGGATCTCAAGGTCAAGGGATCGGGAGGCGTCACGCTAAAGCGTGGCACTCTTATCAAGAACATTCGACTGACCGACGATGATGCTGAAATCGAGTGTAACGCCGAAAAAGTCAAAGGCTTGGTTTTACGAACGGAATTCGTCAAAAAGGCCTGACGGGCTGTGGGTTGTACCTTCCCCGTACCGCAGAAGGTTCAGGTGATCGGGGGACAAAGCTGTTGATGGCGAATTAAGTGAGACAACTTGCCCAGTATAATGGTCCGTTTGGCAAGATCAGAATCGTTGAACGGCTTAGCGATGGCGCGCGTTCATATTTGACGGGCGGCAGCATGCAAACCTTGGTGAATTCGACGGGTGTTAGTCTTTTCGGCTATGTTAACGCCTTGAAACTACTGCTAAGAGGTCGCAAAAGGATTTTGATGCTTGGGGGTGGCGGCGGAAGTCTGGCAACAATGCTTGCCCGCGCGGGGGAGTGGGTCACTGTTGTCGATATCGATCCCATGGCTGAAAATATTGCCCGCCGATATTTCAATCTGGATTCGCGTGTGCGTTGGTTCACGACAGATGGTCTAACATTTCCAACACGCTGCCGCACCAAATATGGCGCCATCGTTG
The DNA here is from genome assembly GCA_946482045.1 of uncultured Asticcacaulis sp. The sequence continues at coordinate 12,851 of CAMLPZ010000076.1, read as the reverse complement.
TTGACGCTTGCACATCTACCGGAACAGTGGCTGGCTTCACACGACCCGCATGGATAGCTGACACAATGTCGAAAGTAGAACCTGATGGGTTTCTGGCGCTTAATCTCGCCTTTAACCTTCTTGATGACGGCAAAATACCCATAGACGGTTTCGCGCTCGCAAAAGAAATGAGCATTCTCGGCTTTCACACCGTCCTTTTGCGGCCGGAAGACGGCGTCGAAGGAAATGAAATACTGGTTGTCTCTCGTCAGCCAAATATCGTGACGCTTCGGAAATCCGACATCATGCAACGTCCTGCCGAGAGCAGACGCTACCTCCACTCCTTAAAACTTCATCGCACACAAGCGGTGGCAGGACTTGCCGCAAGGTAGCATATCGGAGTTCTTGTCTTTCGGGCAGGCAGTCACGCATTCTTCTCCCGAACACCCACACCCGCCGCGGCACGCCGAGCGCGGAACGTGCCGGGGAAGATGCGGGCATCTACGCGGTTTCAACGCATTGCCCGTTCCTCGCAAATCTGAGGGTGGGGACGACGCAAATTCGCAGTCGTGAATTAGAGCGATATGGCGAAAAGTGTCAGCGGTTTTCGCCAAAATATCACAACAGAGCAATAGCTTAGATCGGAATAGCGTTTCCATCTAAACTCATTTCGATCTAGCCGTCGAAACGATACCCTATTCCAGGCTCCGTAATGATGAAACTCGGCTTAAGTGGATCGTCCTTCAGTTTCTCGCGAAGGTGCTGCGTATGGATGCGCAAATAATGGTTCTGGTTCGTCGTATGTCGCCCCCATACGGCTTCGAGTAACTGGCGGTGCGTGAGGACCTTGCCCGCGTGCTGGATGAAAGTGGTCAACAGCTTATACTCGGTCGGCGTCAGATGAACGTCTTCGTCACCGAGCCATATTCGCCTCGCCGAGAAATCGACTTTGAGATCGCCCCGTTCGAACACTTCCTTAACGGCGGCGGGACCGGCTCTTTGGCTCGAATGTCGCAGAGCAACCTTTAGACGAGCCAGCAGTTCCCCTGCCGCAAAGGGCTTTGTAAGATAGTCGTCCGCTCCGGCTTCCAGCGCCGTGATTTTGTCGGCCTCCTGCTCACGTGCCGACAGGACGACGATGGGAACCTGGGACCATTCACGTAGCTCTCTGATGACGGTCTGGCCATCCTTGTCCGGCAGGCCGAGGTCGAGGACGACGACATCCGGCCGGTCGAGCGTTAGCCTTTGCATCCCTTCTCGCGCCGTTGCCGCCTCCAGTACCTCATAGTCCTGTGCCGACAAGGTGGCGCGCAGATAGCGGCGTATCTCACCTTCGTCTTCGATAACGAGCACGGTTGTCATTGTTCGGCCTTCACAACGGGCAGAGTAAAGATGAAGCTGGCCCCTCCGCCTGGATTGTTCTTGGCGTAGATCATACCGCCATGCGCCTCTACGACGCCCTTGCAGATGGCGAGGCCCAAGCCCGTTCCCTGACCCAGCCGATCTGACGACTTGCCGCCATCGGTATGAAATTTTTCAAAAATCTGATCCTCCTCCCCCGGCTTGAGCCCGTAGCCGTCGTCGCTGACCTTCACGCGGACGCGGTCGGCATCATTTTCCAAAGTCAAGGTGATCAATCCATCCTCGCTTGTATGGTTGATGGCGTTTTCAAACAGGTTGATCAGCACTTGCTCGACCAGCGCGCCATCGATCATGACCATGGAAATCTGCCCATTGGTGACGGTGCGGATCTGGCGATTGCCCTTCTGAGCCTCCACGCGCCCGATGGCGGCGCCTGCGATTTCCTGGATCATATAGGGTTCGAAGTTGAGCCTCAGCTGCCCTGAGGTGATAGCCGCCATGCGCAGCAGGTTGGCAACGAACTTCTGCAGCCGCGTCAGATGGCCCCACAGCGCCGTCAGTTCGTCGACCGCCTCTCGCGGCAGCTTTTTGCGCATCTTGAGCAGCGACGACACCGCGCCGTTCATTACTGTCAGCGGCGTCTTCAAATCGTGCGAAAGCGAAGCCAGAAGCACATTGCGGAGCTTCTCATTCTCGGTCTCGACGCGCGAAGTTTCCGCCTCATTCGCCTGGCGTGCGCGTTGCAATGCGCCGGCGATCAGGCTGGCCACCGTCTCAAAAACCAGAAGTTCGGCGCCGGTAAACTGGCGGCTGTCATCTCGCGGCGTCAGGCACAGTACGCCAGGCTCTCCCGGCAGAGGCAAGTAAAGCCCCTTGGCCGACGGCAGGGTGTCGGTGTGGCGGCCCGCGATCTGGCGATTTTGCGCCACCCACTGCATGGCGCCCAGCTCGCGCGGATCGTCCTCGGCCCGGCCGGCGATTTGCTGGCTGGAGCTCCATAAACCGAATTCGACGTCGAAAGCGGCCTCCAAATGGCGGGACGCCACCTGCCCCATGGCGGGCTTGTCGCGGACCGAGGACAGTTCACGCGACAGGTCATAGAGCAGGCGCGTCTCGGCCTCGCCCTTGCGCGCCAACCGGGCATGCAGCGACAGGCGCGCGGTCAGAGAACCGACGATCAGCGAGGTCACCAACATAACGGCGAAGGTGATCCCGTAGCTGATATTGTCGAAGGTGAAGCTGTAATAGGGCTGGATAAAGAACCAATTGAAGGCCGCGACTGACAGGATCGACGACAGGACCGCCGGACCGATGCCCCAACGCGCCGCCACGGCGACGACGCCCGTCATGTAGAGCATGATCAGGCTGTCGGGATCGATCAGTTCGCGGAACGGCATTCCCAGCGCCGTGCTGAGGCCAACGACCGCAAGCGCCATCGCATAGTGCTGTGGGGCAGCAGCCAGGACCGATCGATCGGCCTTTTCACGGCCGCTCTTGCCGTTATCTTCCGCCTCCGCATTGAGGGTTGTGATCTCAAGGCCGGCACCTTGTGCGATGAGTTTCTGCGATAAGGATTGCTGCCCCATGGCCCTCCGCCACCACGGCTGCACGGTGTGGCCCAACACCAGACGGGTGAAGCCATTCTGACGGGCATAGCCGAGAATGGCCGAAGCCGCCCGACCGGCATTGAGCCGCACCACGCGCCCACTCAACTTTTCAGCCAGGCGCAGATGGTGTTCGACGCGAAGGCGCGCCTTAGGCGAGAGGGTTTCATGACGGTCGGTCTGGAGATAAAGCGCAAACCAGGGCGCGCGCGAGCGGTCGGCCATGCGCTTAGTGTGACGGATAAGGCGCTGCGATAGGGGATCGGGCCCGACCAGCACGAGGATCTTGTCGCCCGTGGCGGCTTCGGACTGACCCATGGCGGCATTCAGCGCGTCGTTTTGCGCGTCGACCCTCTCGGTGGCGCGGCGCAAGGCCAGTTCCCGGAGACGGCCAAGGTTACCCTTCTTGAAGAAGTTGTCGGCAGCGCGCTGGCCCGCGCCCTCGGCGACATAGACCTTGCCGTCCGCCAGGCGCTGTAACAAATCCTCGGCGGGGATATCGATCAGGGCGATGTCGTCGGCCGCGTCGAAGACCGAGTCCGGCACGGTCTCCTTAACCCACACGCCGGTCAGCTTGGCGACGACGTCGTTCAGACTTTCGAGGTGCTGAACGTTCAGCGTTGTATAGACATCGATCCCGTTGTCGAGCAGTTCCTCCACGTCCTGCCAACGTTTGGGGTGGCGCGAGCCCGGCGCATTGGTGTGGGCATATTCGTCGACCAGGATCAGGTCCGGACGCAGAGCTAGCGCCGCATCGAGGTCGAACTCCCGAACCGTCACACCACGATGGTCTATTTCCTTAAGGGGTATGGTGGGCAATCCCGCGATCAATGCCAGGGTTTCGGGACGGTTATGATGTTCCGCCACGCCGATGACGACATTGCGCCCTTCGGCGTGCAGACGCCGTGCTTCGCTCAGCATGGCGAAGGTCTTGCCCACCCCGGCCGAGGCCCCGAAAAAGATCTTTAGCCGGCCACGCGCGCCTTCGCCCTCGTCATCGCTGACGAGGGCGAGCAGCTTGTCCGGGTCGGGTCTTATGTCTGCGTTCACTTCAGCTTGCCGTCGAGTCTGAGGTTGACCTCTAGCACATTGACGCGCGCTTCGCCCAAGACTCCTAAGTCGGGCGCTTCGGTAGAAGCATCGATGGCAGCGCGCACCCTCTGTTCCGGAACATTACGGGCAGCCGCGATGCGGGGCGCCTGAATGGCAGCCGCGGCCGGGCTGATGTGCGGATCGAGACCGGAACCGGAAGCGGTCAGCAGATCGACGGGTACGGGACCCGGGACATTGAGCGCATCGCGACGGGCTTTGGCGGCATCGAGCAGGGCCGGGTTATTTGCGCCCAGGTTCGAGCCGGAGGATGCACCGGCATTGTACGGCGCTTCGGCGGTCGCTGACAGCCGGCCCCACAGGTACTGGGGCTGCGTGAAGTTTTGGCCCGTCAGGCGCGAACCGATGACGGTGTCGCCGCTCTTGATGAGCGAACCTTGCGCCTGATCGGCAAAGGCGGTCCGGACGATGGCCGTGGTCACCAGCGGATAAAGCCCTCCGAAAAGGACGGTGAAAACGGCCAGAGACACGATAGTGGGTTGGATTTGTTTGATAAGTGACATTGTGAAATTCCTAAACCAGGCCGACCACGGTCAGGCCCATGTCGATGATCTTGATGCCGATGAACGGCGCCACGATCCCGCCAAGCCCATAGATCAGCGCGTGTCGGGTCAGCATGTTGGACGCCGACTCTGCCCGATACTTGACGCCTTTCAGAGCGAGCGGGATCAGGGCAATGATAATCAGCGCATTGAAGATGACCGCCGACAGGATGGCGCTTAACGGCGACGACAGACCCATGACGTTCAGAAGGCCGAGCGCCGGGAAGGTCGAGGCGAACGCCGCCGGGATGATGGCGAAGTATTTCGCCAGGTCGTTCGAGATGCTGAAGGTCGTCAGCGCACCGCGCGTCATCAGGAGCTGCTTGCCGATTTCGACAATCTCGATCAGCTTGGTCGGGTCGCTGTCGAGATCGACCATGTTGCCGGCTTCCTTGGCGGCCTGAGTACCGGAGTTCATCGCCACGGCGACATCCGACTGGGCAAGGGCCGGAGCGTCATTGGTGCCATCGCCGACCATGGCGACCATCTCGCCGCCTTCCTGCATTTTGCGGATATATTTCAACTTGGTCTCCGGCGTAGCCTGGGCGACGAAATCATCGACCCCAGCCTCCGAAGCGATCGCAGCGGCGGTTAGCGGGTTGTCGCCCGTGATCATGACGCTCTTGATGCCCATCTTGCGCAGCTCGGCCAGCCGCGTCTTGATGTCAGGCTTGACGATGTCCTTGAGGTAGACCACGCCCAGCACCTTGGGGCCTTCGGCGACCATCAGCGGCGTGCCACCCTTCTTGGCGATGCCGTCAACGGCCGCATTGACCTCGGCCGGAGCCAGCCCGCCCTTGAGATTGATCAGACCGGCAATCGCGTCGCCTGCGCCTTTGAGGATATGGCGCTCGTTGATGACGATGCCCGACACACGCTGTTCGGCTGAAAACGGAATGAACTCTGCCTTCAGGTCAGACGCCGAACGTTCCGGCAAACCGTATTGGCCGCGCGCGAGCGCTACGATCGAACGGCCTTCCGGCGTTTCGTCGGCCAGCGATGACAGCTCCGCGGCTTCGGCCAGTTGCTGCACGCTGACATTGGGCGCGGGAATGAACTCGACCGCCTGACGGTTGCCGAAGGTAATCGTGCCGGTCTTGTCGAGCAGCAGCACATTGACATCGCCTGCCGCTTCGACAGCCCTGCCGGAAGTCGCGATGACATTGGCCTTGATCAGGCGCTGCATGCCCGAGATGCCAATGGCCGACAGGAGCCCGCCGATGGTGGTAGGGATCAGGCACACCAGAAGCGCGATCAGGACGGTGATCGAGATGGCTGCCCCCGCCCCGGCCTTTTCGACGGAAAATAGTGAGAAGGGCAGCAGCGTCGCACACGCCAGGAGAAAGACCAGGGTAAGCGCCGCCAGCAGAATCGACAGGGCGATTTCGTTCGGCGTCTTCTGGCGCTTGGCCGATTCGACCAGGCCGATCATCTTGTCGAGAAAACTTTCGCCGGGATCGGCCGTCACCTTGACGATGATCCAGTCCGACAATACCCGCGTGCCGCCTGTCACCGCGTCGCGGTCACCGCCGGATTCTCGGATGACCGGGGCGGACTCACCCGTGATGGCGCTTTCATCGACACTGGCGATGCCTTCGATGACCTGGCCGTCAGCCGGGACGACATCGCCGGCGTCAATGCGGACAACATCCCCCTTGCGCAGCGCGTTGGCGGCGACGACGGTCAGCTTGCCGTTCTTGTCCAGCTTCTTGGCCTCGACATCGCGACGCGCCTTCTTGAGACTGTCGGCCTGTGCCTTGCCGCGGCCTTCGGCCAGAGCTTCAGCGAAATTAGCGAACAGGACGGTGAACCACAGCCAGAAGCAAATCAGGCCGACGAACCAAACGGGTTGCCCTCCTCCGATGACCGTGCCGGGCTGGACCAGCATGACAGCGAGAATGAGGGTGGTGACGATCGATCCAACCCAGACAAGGAACATGACCGGATTGCGCGCCTGATAGCGGGGATCAAGCCTCTTGAAAGCCTGGGCAATCGCCAGGCCGAGATTGGTTTTATAAGTTTGTGTGGTGGAGGACATGGTTTAGCCCTTGATCATATTCAGGTGTTCGATGACTGGCCCCAAGGCGAGCGCCGGGGCATAGGTCAGGACGCCGACGATGATGATGACGCCGACCAGGAAGACGACGAACAGTGGCGTATGGGTCGGCAACGTGCCGGCCGATGCCGGAACGGTCTTCTTGGCGGCCAGCGATCCGGCGATCGCCAGGACCGGCAGCATGACGAAGAAGCGGCCGAACAGCATGCACAGACCCAGCATCGAGTTGTAGAAGGGGTTGTTAGCACCCAGACCGGCAAAGGCCGAACCATTGTTGTTGGCCGCCGAGGTGAAAGCGTAGAGCACTTCGGAGAAGCCTTGGGCGCCGGGATTGTAGATCCCCGCCTGGCCCAGCGGCGACAAAACAGCCACGGCCGTGCAGACCAGCACCAGGGCGCATGGTAGCAGGACCGCGATTGAGGCCATCTTGATCTCAAACGCGCCGATCTTCTTGCCGAGATATTCCGGCGTGCGGCCGACCATCAGACCAGCAATGAAGACGGTCAGCACGACGAAGACCAGCATGCCGTAAAGGCCCGAACCGACGCCGCCATAGATGACTTCGCCGAACTGCATCAAGAGCATCGGGATCAGCCCGCCCAGCGGCGTATAGCTGTCGTGCATGGAGTTAACCGAGCCGTTCGATGCGGCCGTCGTCGCCGTCGCCCAGATCGCCGAATTGGCAATGCCGAAGCGCGTTTCTTTTCCTTCCATATTGGCGGCGGTGTCGGCGCCGGCTGCCACCAGATGCGGATTGCCGGCCTGTTCCAGACCGATGCAGGCTGCGGTCAATGGCACGAAGACCAGTGTCATGGCGGCAAAGATGGCGATACCCTGGCGCTTGTCGCCGACCATGCGCCCGAACATGAAGCACAGGGCCGCAGGGATCAGCAGGATCGAAAGGAGTTCGATGAAATTCGACAGGGGGGTCGGGTTCTCGAACGGATGCGCAGAGTTGACGTTGAAGAAGCCTCCGCCATTGGTGCCCAGCATCTTGATCGCTTCCTGCGAGGCGACCGGACCAAGCGCGATGGTTTGGTCGGCGCCTTCCAGCGTCTTGGCGGTAACGTAGGGCGCCAGTGTCTGAATGACGCCTTGCGAACCCAGGATGATCGCGACGATCAGCGCGAGCGGCAATAAGACGTAGAGATTAGCGCGAACGAGATCGACCCAGAAATTACCCAGCTTGCCCGTGCTTTGCCGCGTCAGGCCACGGATCAGGGCAACCAGGACGGCGATGCCGGCCGCGGCCGACAAGAAGTTCTGCACGGTCAGTCCGACCATCTGGCTGAAATAGCTGAGTGTTGCTTCGCCGCCATAGGATTGCCAGTTGGTGTTGGTGATGAAGCTGACAGCCGTGTTGAACGCCAAATCAGGAGTCAGGTTGGCCAGCTTCTGCGGGTTGAGGGGCAGGCTGCCCTGGAACAACAGCAGCAGGGACAACAGGACGAAACCGCCAAACGAGAGCAGGATGACGGCGTAGGCATAATCCTTCCAGGTCATGTCGTGGTCGGGGCGGACATCGCCCATGGCGTAGATGAAGGCTTCGACGGGCGTGAAAATCATGCTAAGCGGGTTGCGCTCACCGGCGAAGACACGCGCCATGTAGCCGCCGAGCGGCACGGCCAGCGCCGTGAGCACACCCATGAAAAGGCCGAGCTGAAGCCAGCCCTCGACCGTGATACCGAGAAACATCGGTCTCTCCAGATTTTAAGGGAAAAGTTCGGGCTTGATCAGGGCTACGATCAGGTAGCCTGCAAGCGCAACGGTGATGATGCCAGCGGCGACGTAGAGCGTGATCATTGGCCGTCCTCACGCAAACGGTCTGCGAAACCGGCAAAGGCCAGGCACAGCGCGAAAAACGCCGTTCCTGCCAGAAGATAGATGATGGCCATTGAGCCCTCCATTCAACTGAATGGCTCAGTGATCTAGATTATTTCAGATATACCCAGTGTATAGATATGGTGTCGCGCCATATAGATTTTGTATATGCGGAAAGTGCGAGGCCTTACCGCCGCGTCATTTGACCGACTTATCACACGTCTATCAGTATGGTGTGGGCCCGATGGCTTCGGATTGGGGCACAAAGGCATCTGGCGAACCTAGTGGTGACGCAGCGACGACGCAGCGGAAAAGTCCCGCGCCGTCGCGGCGGACTGCAAGGCTATCGTTGCCAGAGACGCGCCGACCGCCACCACACCGGCGCCAAAAGAAGGACAGCGGTGGCAGCGTTACATGCTCGGCGAATGAGCCAAGCCAACGGCCAGGCGACCAGATTGGTCAACAGGAAGGGCCAACAAAAAGGCATGAAGCGTTCCAGGAACAGGTCTTTGAACGTCGCGCCCAGCGCCTTGCGGATGGCGAGTTCACGGACCTAGTGGCGGGAAACGGGCGCGACCTAACCCGGTGTCGGAACGGTGTCGCTCGCCAGGCGCCGCCGGGACCTGTCCGTGTCTTCGCGCGCGAAACGGATCAGGCTTTCCATAGCCCATCGGGCTTCGCGCGGTTTCTGTCCGGCTATGGCTTCGAAAACACGCGTGTGATCCGGCCAACTGTCCCTCGAATCTTTGGGGTCTGAAGATTTCAGACGCGTCGACCACGCAATGGCGGCAGCAATGGAACTGTTTAAGGAAATGAGCACTTCATTTCGCGTCGCCAACAGAAGCACCTTGTGAAATTCCAGGTCAGCCAGCCGGCCTGTTTCTGTCGCGAGTGTCTCATCACTCATTATATCGAGCGCCTGCTTAAGGCGCGCTACCTCTTCGTCGCTTCGGCGCTGCGCCGCCAGTTCCGCAGCCGCCGGTTCGTTTATGAGCCGCAGTTCGAACAGGCCATCGATAAATTCGGCCGACGGAGTCGTTTCGAACATCCAGGCCATGACCTCCGGATCCAGGAGGTTCCACCTTGCTCTTTCGCAGATAAGCGTTCCCCGCTTTGGCCGGCTTTCAACAAAGCCTTTCGCAGCGAGGATTTTCAATGCTTCCCGATAAGGCGTGCGCGAAATATTCAGCGCCTCGCTGGAATCGAGCTGGAATGGCAGAATATCGCCCGCCTCGTATTTTCCCTTAAGTATGTCGACCGCGAGACGATGCGCAAGTGAGCCGTGGAGACGCCCCTCGGACGTCAGATTGGCTTCGGCCGGTTTATCCTTTTTGTCCATCGCCTACCCAAGACCATCAGGAAGACAGGCGCCCCAGGCTATCGTCGGATTGCCCGGGGCGCCGTCTCGGAGACCAGACTTACACCTGCGTCTGCATACCGTTAGAAGTTGGCTTTCAGCGTCAAACTATACCGCCTGTCATTGAGCTGCCACAGCAGGCCGCCGGACTCTCTTTCGACGTAAGTATGGTACATCGAGTTTCCGAGATTTACGGCGTCAACGGAAACGCTGAACATGTCGTTGATCTGGTAGCTGGCCGACGCATCCAGGGAAGAGTACGGCGCCGCATACTGATTGGCGCCAAACACGCCGCTCCCATTCAACTGGTCAAGGTAGGACGACCGCCAATTGTACGCGATGCGGGCCTGGACCGGCCCCTTCTCGTACAGAGCAATGAAGTTATAGCTGTCCTTGGAGAGTTTCGGCAGCGGGATGAATACGCCGGCCGATCGCTCGACCTTCGAATCCACCCGGGTATAGTTGGCCTGGACGCCCAGGCCGCTCCACAATCCTGGCAGGAAATCGAAGAACTGGGTGTAGCCCATCTCGAAGCCCTTGATGGTGCCTTTTCCGAGATTGATGCTGGTGCTGATGGAATAGTCGACACCGCCGAAGTTCATGACTTCGATGCCGCTCGCCTGATATCCCTCGACATCCTTTTTGAAGACACCGAAGAACGCAAGGTTGGACGACCCCCAGTAATATTCCGCCGTCAGATCATAGGACGTCGCCTTCATTGGCTTCAGGTAGGGATTGCCGGAGCTGCCCGTAGGACGTCCGAAGGCGTCGTACTGCGACGGAATATTCGGGTTCAACTGCACATGGGTCGCCATGTCCGTGAAATTCGGCCGTGTAATGGTCTGGCCGAACGCCGCACGGAATTGCAACTCGTTGCTGATATGCAATCGCGCGTTAAAGCTTGGCAATATGTTGGTGTACTCGTTCTCTATCACGGCCGCGCGCGAACCGGTGCTGTCCTGGATGTAACCGATGGATTCGAGCCGGGTCTTTACCGCCCGCACCCCTACCGTTCCGTCCAGGCCGTAGCCCATGAGCGTCGTATCAAAGTCGCCCGATACATAGGCGGCCTGCGTCGTCTCGTGCTGCTCGTTGATTTCGGAGGGATTGAAGGTCGTCCTGAAAGTATAGGTGTTCGGCTTGCCCGCGAACAGCTGCGCATATGTCTTGACCGTCCGGTCGAAGACGCTGGAGTTAGGGTCCGCATATTCCGGGAATATGGCGACGGCGAAACCGACCCCGGGCTTCATGAAGTTATCCGCCGGGCCAACCCAGGCCAGGTTCGGATGTTCAGAGACGGGGATCAGCGGGCAAGCGCTCCAGCTCGGGTTTGTCCCGGTGTCGTTACAGACGCCGGTATTGTCCCAGTTGCCGCGCAGCAAGACCTTGGTGTCGGACACGCGCACGCCGGCATGCAGTTTGGTGAAGAAATCTCCACCGGTGTCGTAATCGAAATCCTGCACGAAGGCCGCCATTTTCAGCCTGTGACGGTCAACGGCGTTGGCGAGCCATTCGTAATACCAGTTATTGGGATTGCCGAAATAGGCGTAGGGGTTAGTCGGATTTGCCGGATCGACAATGGAGAAGGTGGGATACTTTCCCCGGACGTCGAATGCCATATTCAGTTGCGGAATGTTCGCGACGCTTCGGCTTTCGTTATCGTACAGCTTGACGGAGTCGCCGTTCCGGTCAGCGTCATAGGTTGCGTACTCATAGGCGAAGTCAGTCTTTGACCTCAGCTTGTCCGTAACCTGCCATTTGAAATTCAGGGTCGAAAGATTCGTATGGTTCCGGACGTCCTGGTCGAAACGGGACGTCGAGAAAATCTGCGGCGACAGTACGCCGCTCGTGGCAGTACCGTCCGAATCCCACGTAAAGGTCGATCCGGCCGCGGCCCGCGGGTCGGTATTCTTGTCATCCCCATAAAGATACTCGCCACGGCGTATGAACTGGTACTGGGAGTGAATGTTCTGCGCGGTGAACAGCATGTCTTCATTGATTTGCCACTGGTAAGCCAGGGCCAACCCCTTGCGCTCCCGCTCTCCCGAGTCCTGGTAAATCTCGAACGAGGTCGGAACATAGAGGGTGCTCAAGCTGCCCTTGTTCGGAAAGCTCGCGAAGGCCGTCGGATTCGATGTCGCCGTAATGACGTGTTGCTGCTGCTGAAGAACGGCGTCTTGACGATAATAGGTCTTGCCGATGGAGGCATTGACCAGGACGCCCATGCGCCCGGCGCCTGTATCGAACTGCCGGCTAAAAAGCGCGGATACAGACGGAGAGCTTTTCTTGATACGATCGTAGTAGTTGGCCTTCAGCGTAATGCTGTTGATCGGCAGCTTCGAATCGAACGGCAGACGTGTGCGAATGTCCACGACGCCCCCTACCCCTCCCTCGATCAGGTTCGAGGCGGCGTTCTTGTAGACATCGACACCGGCCATGAGTTCGGAGGGTAAGCCCTCCAGGTCCGGCGCACGACCGCCGTTGGCAGTAAAGAAGTCGCGTCCGTCGATCAGGTTGCGAACCTGGGTCATCCCGCGGATGGTAATCGCCGGTTCGGTCCGGTGATCATAGTCCGTTCCGCCCTCTCCATAGCGCCGCTGAATTTGAACGCCTGTGATCCGTTGCAGGGATTCGACCGTGTTGACGTCCGGCAGCTTGCCGATATCGGTCGCCTGAATGGAATCGACGATCTGATTTGCGTTTCGCTTGAGATTACGCGCTGATCTTAAGGACGCGCGCGTACCGGTTACGACGACCGCGTCACCCTCATCGACCGGGGCGGTCGCTTCGCTTGTATTCGCAGCGGACGGAACACCGGCATCCTGGGCATAGGAAATAATTGGCAACGCAAGGGCAAGCCCTCCGACAGTCGCCAGAAGTGTGGATTTGCAGGCTAGGCGTTTGGACACATAATCCTCCTTTTTCTTTTCGACTTTGACCCGGATATGCCCGCGGTGAAGACGGCGAATCGTTGCGCCCCGCATTTAGGCCGAGTTCTCACGCTGTAATAAATCGCATTA